>NZ_JAKSYN010000223.1:0-34755 GCF_022829565.1 Methylobacterium sp. J-001 | reverse complement strand
GTGCTCAGACGCTTACCACCGGGTGTTCCAATCCGCGCAGCCGTGGTGCACGTGATCTCGCTGACAGGCAGCGCTGTCGTAGTGCGGGAGATGACAGATGGCCACCGGGCGGCGTGTGCTCCCACCGCTACACCGCCCAGCGGGGTTACGCCGCCGAGCACCAGACTCACCGAACGCCCCACTCACCGCAATGTCCAATGTACTCACCGCCATCAGAGGCGTCACTGGAGCTGTCGCATCGGCGTCAACCGCGTGCTTCTACGCACCGTAACCTCAACGTAAAGTATTTCCATACAATATTTCTGACGAGCAGACTCGGCCATGCGACGCTAAGACCAGACCGGTTATCGTTTTGGTGCAGCGGCGGTGAAAGACATGAAATCAAAGCCGAAAAATCCACTGTGCAAAAGCTGAATATACTTGAGAATTCTGTGCGGATCGGGCAAAATCACAAACCATGAGAGAATCACATACGAGAGGCCAAGCCTCCGATTCACCGCAACTCTTGTCGACCAATCGCTTTAATGTATACTCAACGACTTGAGCCAAAAAGCGGCTACGAACCCGAGGCGGGTCGGCTTAAAATTCCAAGCTGACGGCGCAGCACAGGTGGCGGCAACTCCAGGGGTAAAGTGTGACGACGGGGACCATTCAAGCAGATCATCGGTTTTCTTGCAATATATGCGGGTATAATAGCTGCTCACAGCTGAGAGATAGAGTAGACGGACGCTCCGTTGTAAGCTGTGACCAGTGTAGGATGGGAGTTCTACAAAATGTTCCCGAAGATCTAAGTATTTTTTACGGAGGAGATTACTATAAGGCCGGCGATGGCGAAGGCAAGGAGGGCTATTCTAATTATGAATTCACCGCTGAGCATTCGTTGTTGTGGGTGAAATTATGCGTAAAATCTCTTCGAGACTCAGGGGATATTCTAGATGTAGGGTGTGCAGATGGGCATCTCCTTGCTAATCTCCCGACGCAATTCAATCGGTACGGAATAGAAGCTAACCACGCAGCGTCACTGGAAGCTACTCGGCGGGGCATACAAGTTATTTCCAGCGATCTATTTTCCTTGTCGGGACGCGAGGAATGGATAGGAAAATTTGACATAATTACGTCCGTAGCTACCTTCGAGCACTTGAGGGACTTCAGAGGCGGTGTAGAGCTATGCCTCAGATTGCTTAAAGAGGATGGCGTTCTGTTGTTGGAGGTGCCTCTCCTTTCGGATTGGGCGAATAACGACACTTGGTTTTCTTCTTCCTTGGAGCATGTTTACTACCCAACCCTACAAGGGCTGGAATGGCTCCTGTCCAACGAGATGGGTGCATATTTTGTTGGCGGGGAAGTGCACATAAAAGGATTTGCTAGTAATTATATAGCTTTTGTAACCAGGAGTGAATCAACTTTTCGGCGTATTAAGAATTTGTACGAGGTGCTTACGCGTTCCGATCTTTCCCAATTATCTGACGAGGAGTGCGCCCTAAATTTGGCGTTCAACGTCGGTCATGCATTCGATGTCACTCCCGATCGAGTGTTAATGCTTCCAAAGCTTTTAAAAACCGAAACTTCTTTTCACTTCCTTACACGTCTGACTCACCTATGGCACGCCGATGCACTAGCGTCTGCTCAGCTGCATTGGGCCCTCGAAACATTAAATACGGCAAATGAGTATGGATCTAGGCAATCCCATGAGGTTGTACGTTTAATTGCGCTATCGAGAGATTTGGAGCAACGTGTGACCTTCCTAGAAAATAAATTGCGAGAGAACGCTCGGCTATTACCCTAGCATTACGGTTAATTTTTTATTGTGGTTTTAACTCTCTTCGGTGCCATGATTGGCGCATCATTGACGGCCGGGATTTCAGTCGGAGCGACGCTGGATTTGTGGGCCTTATCGCTTCGGGAGGTGAAGGCCCGCATGCGGCTGCTATTGACCTAGGAGCGGGTCGCCGCCTCGGCCTGGGCGTTCTTAGACGGACTGCTCGGCGCGGAGCGGCGCAAGATCAGCTGCATGCGGGCTGAAGCCGCTGACGTCGCGATCCCTGGGGTCAGCAGGCTTTGGTCGGCGAGGGCGTTGGGATGCCGAGGCTCCGCGCAGCGTCGTGCTGGACTATGCGCTGGAGGCCCTGGCCGACCCGGACGCGGTTCTGATCTTCGACGAGACCCGCGTTCTAAAGTTGGGCAAGGCCTGCCGCGGCATGCATCGCCAGTATACCGGCTCGGCCGGCAAGATCAACAACCATCAGTTTGGCCTGTTCGCTGCCTATGTCTCACAACATAGCCATGCCTTCATCAATTGGGCCTTGTACTTGCCCAGGACGTGGACCTAGTGCACTGACGCGGACGTATGCATCAAGGACACGAAGCTAACCCGCTGCCTTACATTGATAATTCGGCGTGGATCGTGCACCATTTGAGTTCGTCTGTGCACTAGTGCACGGACTCAGACGGATGGTTCTGGGGCTCGATTGAGGGCGTCGAAGATGGCGGCGGCGGGCTTGGTCCAGACGAAGGGTCGTGGGCTTTGGTTGTGCTCACCGATGTAGCGTTTGATGGCGGCCTGAAGGTCGACGATACCGGTGAAGGTGCCCCGTTGCAGGCGGCGGCGCGTCAGTGTGGAGAAGAAGCCCTCAACGGCATTGAGCCAGGAGGCTGAGGTCGGTGTGAAGTGGAAGGCCTATCGCGGGTGGCGGGTGAGCCAGGCGCGCACCTTCGGGTGCTTGTGGCTGCCGTAGTTGTCGAGCACCACGTGGATCGCCTTGCCCGCTGGGACTGCCGCCTCGACGGTGTTGAGGAAACGGATGAACTCACCGTGGCGATGGCGCTGCATGCAGCGGCCGAGCACGGTGCCTTCCAGGACGTCGAAGGGCGGCAAACGACGTCGTGGTGCCGTGGCGGGTGTAGTCGTGCGTCTGAGCGGCAGGATGCCCGGGCCCGAGCGGCCGATCGGGACGGGTTCGCTCCAGGGCCTGGATCTGGCTCTTCTCGTCGATGAACAGCACCACGGCGTGGGCGGGCGGTTGCATGTAAAAACTGACGACATCCTCGACTTTTTCGGCGAAGGCCGGGTCGTGGGAGCGCTTGAAGGTCCGCACTAAGGTTGTCGCGGCGGCTGGCCATGCCTGTCAGCGGCGACACCGTCCTGCGCCTGATCCGTCGTCGCGGGACCGTACCGTCTCCGTCGCCGCGGGTAATCGGCATCGACGAGTGGGCGTGGCGGCGCGGCCGGTCCTACGGCACCATCGTGTGCGACCTGGAGCGGCGGCACGTCATCGATCTGTTGCCCACCCGCTCGTCGGCGCCGGTGCGGGACTGGCTCACCGCCCATCCGAGCGTGACCGTCGTCAGCCGTGACCGTTCGGGACCCTACGCCGAGGCCGCGCGCACGGGAGCACCGACGGCGACGCAGGTCGCGGATCGCTGGCACCTGCTCGTCAATGCTTCCGAGGCCCTGCGCGGCATCGTCGAGCGGCACCAGTCCGAGATCCGAGACTGTGGGCAGCGACCCGCACCGGCCATCGAAGCGCACGCTGAGCGTATCCTGCAGGTCGATCGGGAGCGGCCGCAGGCCTTCCTGCACGAGGTGCGTGATATCCTGGCCGAGCAGGGTGTCCGCACGAGCGTCAGCGGGCTGTGGCGGTTCTTCGCCCGGCCTCGGATCACCCGTAAAAAGGGGTTGTCTACGCGGCAGAACAGGAGCGTTCGGAAGTGAAAGCCGCACGGGAGGCGTGGTTCGAAAGCCAACACGACCTCGACCCCGATGCTGTCGTCTTCATCGACGAGACGGCGACCGCTACGAACATGGCCCGTACCTACGGTCGGGCTCCACGCGGCGAGCGCTACCGGCTCCTCGTGCCCCAGGGCCATTACAAGACCACCACCGTCACCGCCGCCCTGCGCACCAGCGACTTGGTCGCCACCACCCTGTTCGACGGGGCCACCAACCGCGCGCGCTTCCGCGCCTACGTCACCGACACCCTGGTCCCGGTACTGAAGCCGGGTGACACCGTCATCCTCGACAACCTGCAATCCCACAAAGTCATCGGCGTGCGCGAAGCCATCGAGGTGGCCGGCGCACGGCTCCTCTACCTTCCGGCCTACTCGCCAGACTTCAACCCGATCGAGCAGGCCTTCTCAAAGCTTAAGGCGCTGCTGCGCACCGGTGCTGCTAGAACCCACCCAGACCTTTGGGCAGCCATCGCCCGGGCCTGCGCAGACTTCACCCAAGCGGAATTCCGCCACAACATCACCGCCGCCGGATACGACGCTTATGACCCAACCTAAACGGCAACAGCTCTAGTTCACTTTCGCGAGGACTACTTTCACAAAATCACCCACATTACGCAGCCCATCTAATTCGCGGCTGGTGAATTCGAATTTGTAGTGCTCTTCCGTGGCCGCAATAATGGAGATCTGAGCGAATGAGTCCCAGCCAGGAACATCTCTCGCGCCGAGGTCCGGATGAACAGCCACCTTTCTTCCAAATACGTCTTCAAACGTTGCTGAAAGGAACTCGTAGGCCTGTTCTTCGCTTGTCATCAAGTTTGCTCCTTAGGGGCTAAGTCCGGCTTAAGACCATTGATGCAAATTGATAATCCGTTTTATCCATTTTTTTAAAACCAAAGCGCTCGTACAGCTTAACCGCTGAAGTGTTGTCGCGCCGAACATGGAGAAAAATATCTTTTGAGGGATCCAAATCAAGCAGTGCAGCGACCGCAATCGCACCGAACCCCTTTCCTCGGTTGCCAGGACTTACTGCGAGGCGACTTAGGTAAAGTCCGTCAGCTACCAATGGCTGAATCGTCGCACTGTAGCGCTGGAGCGACGTCATGAAAGTTGCCTTGCCTGCGCCCTGGAGACGCCTGATGATCGTCAGGGCGACTTCTCTCCTCACCCGGTCGAGGCCGGCTGCCGGAAGGCAACTGAAAAGCGCCACATCTTCTCCTTCGTGTCGAGCAACGTAGAGATGCTCCGTCTCGGTGCCGGGAGATGATAGCTGATCACCAATGAGACATCGGATCTCGTGTGCGGGTAGAGGAATGATAGAATAAAAATCTAGAGCAGCCAGTCGAACAAGCTCCGCTAAATTGTCACGGCGATTGCCGTCGGCCGAGATTTCCTCTCTTTTCAGCAGAGAAAATTCTGAACGAGCCAAAATCTGCTCCATCATCAACGCCGAGCGACTCTGGAAAGATGATTGTCGAGCCAGACCGCCGCCGCCCTTCGGTCGATCTTATCATTCTCGTTCCGAGGCATTCTCTCTATTTCATAAATCGCCTCCGGAACCGCGTGAGGCTCAAGAAGGAGCGCAAGCTGATCTCGCAAAGAAGCCTCATCGAGGGTCATACCTAAGTGAGACTCAACAATTGCAACTAAGGTCTCATCTCGCTTGATGACACATGGTACAAGCCAGCCGGCAGACCGTATCGCCGCAGCGATCTCGTCCAGCTCGATCCTGTAACCTTTAATCTTTACCTGAAAATCAGCTCGCTCTTTGAAATAAATGTTCCCATTGATCCTTTCTGCTAAATCACCGGTAAAATATGCACGCTCTTTGCGGCCGCCAAGCTCGATCATTCGGAAGCTTTTCGCGGTCTTTTCGGGATCATTCAGATAACCCTCGGCCAGCTGAGTGCCGAGAAGTACGATTTCACCCTCGTCAGGATGGGAGCCGCCGACTAGGATAAGGCCAGTGTTCGGAATAGGATTACCAAGCGCGACTGACGCCCGACTGACGTCGTTTAGGTTTTCTCGTGTAAGCGGGAGTTCGGTCAGCGACACCGTAGCCTCGGTTGGTCCATAGGTATTCTGAATTTTCGCTCTTGGTGCAGCCTCGAAGAGTGCTTCTACTTGCTGCGGAAGCAGGGGCTCTCCAATGAAGTTGAATAGGCGCACGGACGCCAAATTCTTTGACGTTAGTTGCCTGCCCTGCATCATTAAGCTGATGACGCTCGGCACCGAATTCCAAATTGTAATGCCCTCCCGTGCGATCATCCGTGCCGGCATGAGACGATCGGTGTTCGACACAAGGGGATGCAGAGATGCACCAAAGCAGAGCGCTCCGTAGATATCTGTCGCGCTGATGTCGAATGCGAGATTGGCGTGCTGCGAGCAACGGTCCTCAGATGTAATATTAAACGTCTCCAGCCAATCGACGTAGTTGTTGAATGCCGCACGCGGAATTACGACACCTTTCGGATCTCCGGTCGAGCCAGATGTAAACAGGATATACGCTCTTTCATTGCGGGGCCTGATCTCTGGCGCGGCAGATAACGGGGGCACGGAACCTGGATCTATTAGATCTGCGCGGGGTGCCGCATCCTTTAGAATCTCAGCGACGGGGCTAGACGCTACGATGACGTCCGGCTGAAGTAGCGACGCGATGCGTTTCAATTTGTGAGGCGGCGCTGAGAGATTGAGGGGCGTATAGATTCCTCCCGCGAGACCGGCTCCGAGAATTGCCGCGTAAGCATCTGCGCTCTGCGGTAGGCCTACTAGGACCTTGGGATCGAGTGCTGATTTGGCGAAGCATGCGGCAAATCCATACGCTCTGGCGATTAGTTCTGCGTAAGTTAGTGTGTTGTATTCGGTAACGATGGCCGGGCAAGCATGGTACTTAGCTGCCGAATAGAGTACGCGCTCAAGCACATCCATTGTTCCTACCTCGAAATGAATTCGCGATTTGCATTTGCAATAATATTACGCCAAGACTCGAAATCACTTTCCGTTACTCCGTCGAAAGCAGCGGTGTGGGCGATATATCCATACAATAACGTGTCGTATATCTTCCTGACGCTGCCAGGTGCATTTACGCCATCAGACCGCGATACAAAGATAAGCGGATTGCTCGCATATTCCTGTAATGCATCGTGTATCTGGATAATAGTATTCTCAACTTCAGAGTGTGACGTATCGGTCCACTTGTACAAAAATATCTTTTCGCCTTCCCGGAGATCTTCGAGCAGTTTGCGTTTGAGTATTTTGATCTGTCGACACATGCCAGTCAGGACGCCTGAAGGCTCCTTTTCGACTGATGCGAAGGTATGGCGACCAAGGGTATATTCGCGATCCGAGAACCAGTAATCCTCAGATTGTGAAGTGAGGCGTCCGAGCTGAGATTGCGAGATCTCTCCGACTCCTGCGAACTCCATCTTGAGTGCCTTCAGTAAACCTTCTGGCTTTATGTATGTCCAACGCAGCAACCCCAACGGCTCGTGTCCAACCTCTCTTTGCAGAACCCCCAACTCGCACCCGCTCCCTAGCGATTCTATTTTTCTTAAAGTATCGCCGGCGGCTAACGCGAAATCTGTCTTGACTCTCTCTATCGACAGTCGAGGATCTTGCTCAACATCATGGCGTTCAAGCAGTGTCGCATCGGCCTCCGCCGCGCGCCCGAGGCGTCTGAGCGCTTGTACGTGGAGCCCCAGCCAGTGCGGATCATCAGCAAAAAGTGACCGCACCTTTCGCCAGCGTTCTTCCGCACTGACCCAGTCTTTCCTTCTTTCGGAAGACCAACCGGCCCACTGCCAAAGATACGGATCTTCAGGAAAGGCCGCCAATGCATCACTTATAACATCCTCGACGCGGCTAAGGTCAGATTGCGCGAGTAGATTTTCGATGGTTTTGTAGTAATCTTGAGGAATGACGGGCAAAAGCGCGTCCGCATCGCCAGATCGTCCAAGACGCCTAAGTGCCTGGACATGTAATTGCAGCCACTTCGGATCGTTCGGGAATAGAGAGCACACCTTTCCCCACCTTTGCTCGGCGGAGACCCAATCCTCTTGTTTTTCAGCTACCCAACCAGCAAACTGCC
Source organism: Methylobacterium sp. J-001 (assembly GCF_022829565.1). NCBI lineage: Bacteria > Pseudomonadati > Pseudomonadota > Alphaproteobacteria > Hyphomicrobiales > Methylobacteriaceae > Methylobacterium > Methylobacterium sp. J-001. The sequence continues at coordinate 26,942 of NZ_JAKSYN010000223.1, read as the reverse complement.
ACAGAAATGGATCCTCTGGAAACTTCACGAATGCTTCTTGAAGTCTCTCCTCAGCGCCGCTGAGATTCGAGAGGGCTATCAAATTTTCGATGCTTTTATAATATTCTTTCGCTATCATTTTATCTGCCGCCTTACCCGCGATGGCGCGCCTTTGGAAAAGTGCCGACTGGGTTCCGGGCGGCCCATTTAGAATGGAGAAGGAATCTCTGCAAGCCGCATCAGTGAGGCTGTACAAGGTGGATCGACTTTCTGGCCATTTGGTGGAGATGGCCGGCGCCTGTCACAGTTGCGCGGATCGACCCGTCTGGGACGAACTGGAAACTGCGGAAATAGGTGCCGGTTGCACCGGGCTTCCCTATCTGGTGTTCCCATGTCACTCAATTGACGCTCTGTATGTCTGCAACGAGGCGGATCGGCGACCTTGTGGCGCGGTTGCCGTGCTTGCTTTCATGGGTCGCCTTGACTCGGGATGTAATCGACTAGGCCGACGCCGGTACAAGGCCTGATCGATGAAGGCGTGACCGGCCGCGAGGCGTAGGCCGCGAACACTCCGATCTGACGGTTTGTGATCCTGCCGGCGGAGCCGGTATACTGGCGATGCACCCCGCACGAGGCCTTGCCCTGCTTCAGGAAGCCGGTCTCGTCGAGAACCAGAACCGCGTCCGGGTCAGCCCGGGTTTCCAGGGCAAAGTCCTGCACTACGTCGCGCATGGCGCCGGCATCGCAAAGTCGACGACCGAGCACGGCTTGCTGACTCCAGGGTCCGGGATCGCCCGCGGCTTCCGCCCGCATCCATCCCGTCTTGCGCCACTCCGCGCCGAGAAGTCCATCCAGGAATGCTCCGGCCGAGGCCGCGACCCGCTCGTGAGTAAACAGCGGGCGCATGCGTACCTTCACCGCCCGCAGCGACGTGGCCCACAGCTCCAGCGTCGCCTCGATCGAGGTCCCTGACGTCCATGATGGGCGAATCATGGTGACGGAGATCCCCAGAACCTCGATTAAAACGCAACTGTAATGCTAGATAGGTACGCTCACGCTCGGTCTTCAGCTCGGCAGCCTTGGCCTCGGCCGCCTGGCAGATGGCGGAGCCGCCGATCAGCGCGGCGCCCAGAGCGATCAACGGCAACTTCAGCCTTTCTGGCATGAATATCACGCTGAGGAAGGCGACCACGACACAGGCGATTCTGCTCACGCCGACGAGCGACGCGAAAGGCGATTACGCCGCCCACGGCCAGAACAGGATGCCGAGCATAGGTCAGATCCATTTTAGGCAGAGCGCTACCTCGACTGCCGTTCGGCGTGATCGGCCCTGCTGCCAAAAGGCTCGCGGTGGTCGGCCAGGGTGGCGGACGTAAGCGCGCAGCCGCGCCGCAGGACGAGGCGTCGGTCGCGAGGTGGAGGACCGCCACCACGACCACCGGAATCCAGCACGGCATCAGCGCAGAACGGGAAGCCGCAGGCGGCCTGTGCCACGCGCGTGTACGAGGGCGAGGCGCGCCCGGACCGGGTTGAGGTGCAGGATGCCGAGCAGCCGCGGCCGCCCTATCCGTTGGGTTGGGCGTGCGATGCAGGCGTGGTTGCTGGCCTCAGGCGTTCACCCGGAACTCGATCGATATTTCGGCCTGTCGAGAGATCGGTCACAGCCACGACGGTGTCGAACGGAAGCGTCCCAGAGGCGCAGGTACGCCCGCCAAGCGTGGTAATGCTTCAGATTCTCGATGTGCTGCCCGACGCATGCGGCTGTGTGGTCCGTCGGCAACAGCTTGTTGAGAGCTACAGATCTAAAAGGCGTCTCTGATTAGAATGGACCACGCGATGGGCACGACGAACGAGCGGACTACGGAGCGTGGCGCTAAGGCGGAGAGGCGCGACCGGCCAGCCGACGTCTATGAGCCGCAATTCCCAGCCAAGCGCCGGGAGACGTGCGAAGACCGGACCGTGGTGTTCGACCCGCACTTCCCGACATCGCGCCGCCAATAGTTCGGGCACTCGGGCGGTCAGGCCCGCGTTGAGCTGGTTCTGACAGAAGTAGCGGGATGAATCAGGTCGAGCTGATCAACGTAGTGATGGCGAGTGTCGCGCAGGTGACCCACCGGCGTATCGCCTGCGTCCGCCCGACCGATGACTTCGCCGCGGTTGTCAGCGTCGAGGGCGGCACCTCAGCCCAGAAAAAGGCTAACATCTCCGTGCTCCTCTGCCCGAGCGCGTAGTTATAGAAATTCGCGACGCGGGCTGCGAGGTGGAACCTCCGACGTAACCGCCGCGAGCCGGAAGCCGTGATGTCAGACAAGGCTTGGACCGTCACACAGTCACGCTATGTCCTGCGTGATCGCTGGCTCACGGTGCGAGCGGATTACTGCGTTACTTCGCGCGGCGTGGTCCTCGCGCCCTACTACGTGGTCGAGCGTCCGGACTTCGTGGCCGTACTGGCCATCGACAGGGACGACCACGTCATCTTGGTGCGGCAGTACCGCCATGGGCTCAGGACCATGTCGCTGGAGCTGCCGGGCGGCGTGATGGACGCTGGCGAGGTAGACCCAATGGCTGTTGCGCAGCGCGAGCTTGTCGAGGAGACCGGGTATCGGGATGGCCGCTTCCGTCTTCTCGTAACGCTGGGGGTTCAACCGGCTTCGGCGTCGAACCGTGCGCACCTTGTCCTTGCCGAGGGCGTGGTACCTGGTCTCGCGCATCCGGAGGCGTGCGAGGACATCACTGTCGTGCGGGTAGCACGCGAGGAAGCGCGCGCGTTAGCGATCTCCGGCGCCATCCTCAACGCCAAGCACGTCGGCTTCCTGCTGCTCGGGCTCGCGCGTCTCGAAAACGGCGCCTAGGCTTTAAAACTGCTAGATTTTCGGTTCCGGCATGTGGTGTGACGGATCGAGCCTGAAGCGTTGAGGCTGTTTCGTCCAGGTCAAGCAAATAAATTCGTAGGGTGTGAGGCCCCGTAGGGTCTTCAAGCGGCGGCCGTAATTGTAGGCCTCCACGAACAGCTGAGGGTGACAGCGCAGCTCGTCGTGGTCGGCATAATGGTAGCGCTTGACCGTCGCGTCCTTGACGGTGTGGTTCATCCGTTCGACCTGGCCATTCGTCCATGGGCAGCGCGGCTTGGTCAGGCGATGCTCGATCCGATCTTCGTCTGCTCGCAGGCCCATGCGAATGAATGCCAGCGATAGAGGCGTGGCTCGTCCCGCTCGGCCCAGTAAGCAGCCGCCTTGGCCTCGGCCTCTTCGTTCACCAGTTTGTTGTCGGTAAATTGAATGCCATTGTCGGTTAGGACCGTGTGAAGCGTGTAGGGTACGGCTGCAACGAGTTCATGTAGAAAAGCCGCTGCGATCCGCTGGGTTGCCTTTTCGTGCAATTGAACGAAAGCGAACTTACTCGTCCGATCGATGGCGACGAACAGGTGGAGCTTGCCTTGTTCCGTGCTGACCTGCGCGATGTCAATGTAGAAGTAGCCGATCGGGTAAGCCTTGAACTTTGAGCGCTTCGGCTTGTCGCCATCGACATCCGGCAGACGGCTGATGCCGTGACGCTGTAGGCAGCGGTGCAAACTGGAGCGGGTTAAGTGCGGGATGCTGGGCTGGAGCGCGAAGAGGCGATCATCCAGCGGCAGCAGGGTATGCCGTCGAAAGGCGACGATGACCGCCTCATGCTCCAGGCTCAGAACAGTGGAGTGAGGCCCTTTCGGTCCCATCCGCGCATCGGTGCTGGTCGGACGTGAACGCCACTTCTGCACGGTGGTCGGGCTGATGCCGTAGCGTTTGGCGGCGGCTCTTACGCTCTCTTGACGAGCTTGGATTGCCCGACGGACCGTCTCAGTCGTCGTGGCGCAGCCGTGGAGAACCTGTCCCATAGCGCGTCCCTCCATGCGGTATCAATCGTACCACCACACAGCGGGACTGAACATCTAGTCGCGGGACAGGGCGACGCGACCGCTCGGCGTCAGGCCTCCGCTTGCGTAGATCCCAAGGCGATCGGTCTGTCCATCCCATGGGTAGTAGAACAGCGCCGCGATCGAGCCAGTCGCGATCTCCGGAGCAAGATCTGCGCGCAGGGCTTTGACGATCGGTAAGCGCGCTGCGTCGTCGGACGGGCACGCGGTCGAGTCGCGCGGCGCGCCCGCTCTGTCAGCCAACAGGGTTTGCCCGTTGACTTGGCCGCCGGAATACAGGCGAGGAAGACGTAGCGGCGCAGGTGCTCGCGACGCTGCGCGTCCGTCAACCGCCAACACTCGCAGTCGCTCTGGGTCCGACTTGGATAAGCCCGGCCGCGGCCACCCGCTCGAGGTGTCGGGGGCACGGCGCGGCGCGTTTGCTGGATATTGTGGCAACATTACAAGATGCGGGCCGATGTGGCCTGCGTGAAGGGTTCTTCCGCACTTTCGGTGCTGAAGGTTTGGCATCCGATCAAGCTTTGCCGATCCCGGCTCATGCAGCATGCAGGACGCGTTGGCGCAGGAGATCGAAACTGGCGCGACCGTACATGCTCCGCTTGATCAGCTTGAGGCGGTTGACCTGCCCCTCGACGGGGCCGTTGCTCCAGGGCTCGACGATAGCGGCGCGCACGGCTGGCTCGTCCCGCCCGAGGACGGTGTCGCCGCTGACAGGCATGGCCAGCCGCCGCGACAACCTTGCGCCGGCCTCACCACCCAGCACCATGCCGATGTCGGTCTGCGCCTCCGCCAACCGGTCGTTGCGGCGCGCCTTGCGCGCACCCAGCCCCGGCACGCGTTCGGCAAAGATCCGCCCCGGGCAATGGCCGCAGCGAAAGCGGCGCACCTGCACCCGCCACGTCACCGACCGGTCCTGCCAGGGCAGGTCGTCGAACGTCCGCCAATACCTGCTGTGCACCCGCGCCGAAGCACGCCCGCAGACCCGACAGCAGGCTTGGGCTGCCGTGGTTTGGGCGGTGATCAGCAACCCGGACGTGTCCAGCGTCAGACCATCGACGTGCAGGCCGTCCGGGACCGACGGCAACGACGGGTTCGAGATCGGCATCGCACTGCCCTCGGGCCAACATGCGAATCAACGTCCAAACCACCGCTCAGCACCGAAAGTGCGGAAGAACCTGCGTGAAGGCGCCCGATGAAGTCGAGGATCGGGCTGTAGTCCTCTCCCGTGCTCGGCAGGTAAGGCAACCGAACGGCTCGGACGCCGGCATCAACGAGCTCATTGACAATTGCAGCCCGGCGCTCGACCGTAAGCCACTGCGGATTGATCACGTTCACGCCGATGATCGGGTCGGCGCGGCACGGGAATGCGGCGAGGACAAGCCACAGGACAGCAAGCAGTTGGATCACGGATGCCTCGGAGGGCCAAACATCCAGCTTATGAGGCGGAGTGACGCGATGCGTCACACCCAAAGCGTTCGACTTGCTTCGGCAGCCCTCTTGATCAGGAGAACGCCGAGGTATTGACCGGCCAAATCACAACGATGATATTGGCGTGAGCCTTGATGGTGCACTTCGCGACGCCTGCGAAGATCGCTGGCGAAACGTCGAAGCTCCCGTGATCGCCTGCGCCTCGGCCGCTCGCGCTGTTCCGATCCTGCCCGGCTGTACGTAAGCATCCGGTCTGGGCCGCCGGCATTCCAATCGCGATAGATCGACCGCGTTAGGCGGCGTCAGCGACGAGCGGAGTGGCAGCAGATTGCTGCCAGTTCCACGGCAGCAGGGCATCCAAGTCGCGGGCGGGGGGATCGTTGATGCGCGCGAGCACATCGGCCAACCACGCCTGCGGGTCGACACCGTTGAGGCGCGCGGTCTGGATCAGCGTGTACATCACCGCAGCACGCTCGCCGCCCCGCACCGAGCCCGCAAACAGCTAGGCTTTCCTGCCCAGGGCGATCCCGCGCAGCGCCCGCTCCGCCGCGTTGTTCGTCATGCAGATCCTGCCGTTGTGAACGACGCGCTCGAAGGCCGGCCAACGCTTGAGCATGTAGTCCATCGCTTTGGCTACATCGGCATGGCGCGAGAGACGGGCGCGCTCGGCCCGCATCCAAGTCTCCAGTCCGGCCACGAGCGGGGCGAGGTGCTCCCGCCGGACCTGGAGACGGGCGGCGGCGTCGAGGCCGTTGATCTCCCGCTCGATCGCAAAGATCGCGTCGATGCGCTCCACCGCCAGCGCAAGTGGGGCCAGAACTGGCAACCGGCCGCGGGCCTTGGCCGCCACGTCGGCGAGCACGAAGAATCTGCGGCGCGCATGGGCCCAGCATGCCGCCTCGACGAGCGATCCCAAACGGCGCGTGGCGGCGTAGAGCCGGTTGAACCCGGCAAACGCATCGGCCTGCAGCACACCGGAGAAGCCATCGAGGTGGCGCTCGGGGTGCTCGCCCAAACGATCGGGGGAGAACTGGAGCAGCGCCGCCGGCGGGTCGCGGCCGCCGAACGGCCGGTCGTCGCGCACGTACACCCAGGCCCGCCCGGTCGCCGCCTTGCCCTTGGCCAGGATCGGCACCGGCATGTCGTCGGCATGCAAACGAGCACCAGCCAGCACATGGGCGCGGATCCGTTCGACCAGCGGACGCAGCAGGCCCGCGCAGCCGCCGACCTGATCGGCCAGGGTCGAGAGACTGATCGGCACACCCTCGCGGGCATAGCGCTCCGCCTCCCGGTTCAGGGGCTGGTGCTGCCCGTACTTCTCGAACAGCACGCAAGCCAGCAGGTTGGGACCGGCAAAGCCGCGCGCCAGGACGTGGAAGGGCGCGGGTGCCTGGGAGATCGCCTCGCAGGCGCGGCAGGTGAACTTCTCACGCACATGCTGGACCACCTTCCAGGAACGCGGCACCAGCTCCAGCGTCTCGGTGACGTCCTCGCCGAGCTTGGCCAGGCGGGTCGAGCCACAGCAGGTGCAGGCCGTCGGACCAGGCACGAGGATGCGCTCGCGCGGCAGATGCTCGGGCAGCGGACGGCGGGGGCCGGATCGGCGGCGCGGGTTGCGTGGAGCGCTTCCCTGAGCTTCAGCCGCCGTCTCGGCCGCAAGCTCGTCCTCGGCGACGCTCGCCTCCAGCTCCTCCAGTTCGAGCTCCATCTGATCGAGCAGGCGTGCGCCGCGCTCCGAGCGCTGGCCGTAGAGCTAGCGCCGAATCTTCTCGACCGCGAGCCGCAGATGCAGGATCATCGCCTCGGCGCTGGACTCCCGCGCCTTGGCTCGGTCGATCTCGACCTGCGCAGCCGCCAGCTCCGCCTCGCGCGCCAGCACGAGGCGCTTGAGGGCGTCGATGTCGTCGGGCAGGGAGGAGCCGGCCGGGACCATGCCTGCCATCAAAGCTGATTCGCCGACCTTCGGGGTGCGTCCGGATGTGGACAAGCCTGGCCTGAGTCACCCCGCCGCAGCGGGGCGCCAGGTTCGCTGCGGGTGGCGCCAGTCGATCCCCTCCAAGAGGTAGCCGAGCTGGGCGGGGGTGATCGCCACGGCACCGGCTGTCGGCGTCGGCCACAGGAAGCGGCCCCGTTCCAGCCTCTTGGCGTAGAGCGACAGCCCAAGGCCATCGTGCCAAAGACATTTAATCAGGTCGCCGCGGCGTCCTCGGAAGCCATAGAGATCGCCGGCATGGGGATCGCGACCGAGCCCCTCCTGCACCAAGAGCGCGAGGCCATTCATGCCGCGGCGCATGTTGGTAACGCCTGTCGCGATCCAGACCCGGGCGGCCGACGGGTAATTACCCAGGCCTGTGACGGCTGGGATCAGGCACCGACGGTCTTGAGGATGGTGCTGAATGGGCTGTGGCCTGCGAGGCGTGCGGTATCGACGACGGTGCGGATGGCGGCTTCGCCCTCGGCGGCCCACATCGCGCGGTAGCCGTTGGTCACCTTCCGCTGGACGACCGCTGGGCGCAGCAGTCGCTCTGAGCCGTTGTTGGTCGGTTCGACCGCGCCGGGATGGGCGAGGAAGACGAGGAGCTGATCACGCGCCCGTCCGATCTTGGCCTGCAGGTCGCGGGTCAGGTCGCAGCGGCTCGGTGTGGCGAGGATGGCGCCGAGCTGTCGATCCAAGGTCCGGCGCTTGGCGGCGAGCGTCGAGGCGGCCAGATCGGTGACGCGCTCGGCCAGGCCGAATACCGTCTGTAACCAGAACTGCAATCGCCAGGGCACGGGATCGTCGCTGACCTCGACGACGTAGGCGACGTCGCGGGCGAGATGGGCGAGGCAGGTCTGGTGCGCAGCCGCGTGGCCCTGCTGGGCGGTGTAGCGGTCCGAGATCCACACCGCGGGCCGGTGGCCGTCCATCATCTCCCGCACCACGATGGCGCCCCGCGTCGGCGAGGCCGTGTGCACCACGGCGTCGGCCGCGTGGAACACCCAATGATAAGCGTTGCTGCCCTCGATCCGGACGCCGGTCTCGTCCGAGGCGATCACAGCGGCCCGGCGTAGCGTCGAGACGGCCTCCTCGCGACCGGAGCGGAAGTGCCTCTGCGCGCGCTGGAGCAGGTTCATCAGCCCGCCCTGGCTGAGCGTCAGACCGAACAGGTCCGCCAAGGCTGCCTGCAGTCGCTCGTAGGACAGAGCCTGGAAGGTCTTGAGATAGGTCGCCACCGCATGCAGCCGTGGGCCGAACGGCGTGCCCCGCGCCGCCTCCGGCACCGGCGCGACGACCCGCGCCCCGCAGGTCGGGCAGTGCACGGCCAACCGTCGATGCTGCGTTACGACTGGTGTCACCTCCGGCAACTCGATCCGCTGGGACACGCTCACGAGTTCGACAGGAAGATCTCCGTGCAGGGCGCCGCAGCAGCACGCGCAGCGGTCGGGCCGATGATCGACGACCGCGTCGGGATCGTCGCTCATCACACGGCTATGGCCCTCGTGGCCGGGCTTGGCCCCGCCAGGTTTGGATTGCTCGCGCCGCTCCTTGCGGTCTGTGGCGGGCGGCTTCGAGGACGTGCGAGAGGTCTTGTCCGGACGCTGCAGACGCAGCACCACCTCATCCTGAGCCTGTCGAAGGATCGATCAGTTCCTCGCGGCTCAACCGCTCAAGATCGCTGCGCCCCATCCTACGAAAGAATCAGCGAAACCCGACCCGCGCAAGAGCCTGGGTAATTACGCCGACGGGACCGGGATCATCGCCGTTCCAGCACGTCGAGCACGCGGGTGAGCGCGGCGGCATCCACCCCGGCGTCGACCACCACGCGTCGGCCCGGGCCCAGCACGATCACCATCCGGCCGGCTCCCCGAGACGCCGAGGTGCGACCAGCCTGTTCCCGAAGCGTCTCTGACGCGGGCACCACGACCGCCGGCACGAAGGATGGCGCCGGCATCGATCGGCTCCCTTCGAACGCCCGCCGCCAGATCAGCAGTAGCTAGCACGAGATGCCGTACCGGCGCACGGTGGCCGACACCAGGCGCGGTCCCTGCAGGCTCTCCAGAACGATGCGCAGCTTCTCGTCTTCCGACCAGCGCCGACGGCGGCCGGTCTCGACGACCTCAAGGCGCTGTAGCCGCCGTGCACTGTACGTATGACTGTCCATACGCACAGTTCTCAACGGACGTGCATCAGCACCGCAAGGCGGCCCTCATCGGAGGGATACGGCTGTACGACACACAAGGCAGCCTCAAGCTTAGGCGCCGCTGTAGAGCAGTTGTGCAATGAACTCGCGGAGCGTCGAGTAGCGGGAGTACCGCAATGCGCTAAAAGCTGGCGAAGAGTTCCCCAAGTTACCGAGCAGCCAAGATCCTCGTTAAGATCTCGACTTTGGCAAAACCGATTCCAACGAGGCGCTCGCGCGGGGCGTATTGCAGTACTTGACTCTCGCGGATAAGCAAGACTTGGTGGCCTGAGGGCTGGTCAGCATGACCGCGAGATGATTCTGAAAAAATTATCGAACATTGGGGTTTGATCAAAGTTCTCGGCAGCGAACTTGAAACAGCTCTCGCGAAGCTCCCTATAACGATCAGGATCATCAGCCAATTCGCAAATTTTTCCCGCGAAATCAGAATAAGCTCCTGGCCGGATGAGAAATCCGTTTGTTCCAGCGTCGATCAATTCGCAAATGCCCCCGATTGAGCTACCAAGTACAGGTATTCCGAGAGCGTTTGCCTCCATGATTGCGTTTGGACGGCCATCAACGTGAGATGGAAGGACAAGTAGGTCGCACGATAGCATTGCGATTCTTACATCCTCCACGAAACCGAGGACAGAAACAAGTTCGGCAGGGAGACTGCAGTGCGCTTCCTCTCTTACCAGGTCCAGCATAGGGCCGCTGCCAGCAATTAGAAATCCGATGTCTGACCGGCGGCCTGTGACCTCGCGAACGATTTGAAGGAATCCGAGTGGGTTCTTTTCCGGAGACATTCGTCCGACGTAACCAACTACAAAGGACACCGAGTTCTTGAAGCCGCAACCGGACCGTAACGCCGACACGCGGTCAGCATCAACCTTTCTTCGAGAGAAAAACTCGAGGTTGACGCCGCTTGTCAGGACAGTAATTTTGTTCGCCTCGATATCCCGTTCTAACAGAAAATCTTTCATGGCTCGGCTCTCGACAATGTAACAATCAATGTACGGAGAAAATGTCAGAGAAAGTCGCGTATGGCCTGTCGTGTTGAATATTTGGTCTACGATAAATAAATCCTTAAATCTCCGTCTTAGATCAGGCAGCATCGGATAGATATCTGCAGATCCGGCAATAAGCAAGGTTTTTACACCTCTAGATTTCACCAAGTGACTAATCAAGTCAGTATAAGATTGCTCTTCAGCAAAATCATACAATCGAAGAACGCTGCCGGAGCGCTCGGACCAAGCGCTATTGTCCTCTGCATAGCTGACAGGTGTCGCATGCTGAACCGTCAGCAAAGAACTTGCTCCGCGTTTGACGACTTGATCCATAAGGCGCAAAGTTAAGTTATCGCGGACGAGATACGGAACGCAGCACAAAATATCGGCTTGATACTTGCCCAATATACCAGTATTTTCGAACCAGTCCAAGGTAGACTCTTGGTTTATGGCATCAAGATGCCACTCCACCCTGTCCGTCATTCTCGGACGACCCGCAAAACGAGCCCGCCAGGGAGTTTCGTTCGCTGGCCTAATCAGTCGTCCTTCGTCCCTGCCATACAAGATATAATGCAGAAGCGGGTTCATTCTGGCTTCTGCTATGTCATGATTTTCGTCGAGATAACATAGACCGTCGAAATAAACACTGGGGCTACGACCCTCTAGGCCACCGTACGTCAGGTAATGCCAGATTGGATCAATTCCCTGCCTGAAAAGATCGGCGTTTTGGGAGAGGTAGTATTCAGCGTCAAATAATCCGCTCGTAAGCAAAAGCGATTCATCCAGACCTGATACTTCCCCGTTTCGCCCCCAACGCGAGCGACCTTCCCCACGTCCATACCTTAGATAATGTATAAGAGGATTTAAGCCTGCGCGTCTGACATCATCGTTCTCCCTCAAGTATATATCCGCCTGGAAATACCTACCGAATTCATTTAACTTCGTCCAGCCTCGTTCCAGAAAATGTGAGAGTGGGTCAGCTAGAATTTCGTCATTCGGGAACTGATTGGCTTGGTAGATCTCAGGATCAAAAAACCTCGAAACCATTATGATTTCACGATCCGAGTACGCAAGGTGATCATCGACAACGAATGATTTGCCTGAAATATTTTTGAGAGTCTGCCTCATCAAGTCTAAATGTTTTCCGACTGCTTCTACGTTGTGGCGTCTGGATCTCCGGGCGCTTGCATCTGACGCCAGTCGGACTAATCCAGAGCGCGCGAGGTTTATGGCGCTTCGAGGCTGAAACGCAGAATGCTTACTTTCATTATCGGACGGGACAAGTGGATGGCCAGCATGACGATAAACTACTTCTCCGCCCAAAGCTAATACAAGTTCTGGCGCAGTTCGGCCTACAATTTGGATAATCGCCTTGTTGAATTCCGCAAGTTCATTGCTCAATGAGCAACGATTTTTGGGACGAATAAGTGACGTAAAAGGCCGTAGCGAAAATCCTTTAATTACATGCCGATCAAAATGGCTCGCTGCAAATTTATTATTCATAGGGCTGACCACAAGTGCCAAGCTTTCCGGAGCATAGAAAGTATGGCTCCCGCTGCCTAGACAGCTATAACTTAAGCTGCTGCGTGAATCTGCCTGTGCTTCAATGAATATGGCATCTGGGCTGAAATGTGCGGCATGAAATCCAATCCTTTCGCAAAAGAATGGTTTAGGGACGCAGCTGCTGCCTGAAAAAATAACCAAGTAGGAGCAAGACGAGTTCGATATTATATCCCAAATGCGTTCGGTCAGCGTAGCGCCAGCGCGGCTGCGCTGGAGCACAAGGGGGAGCGGTGAACGAATAGGAGGTGGACTATGACCTTGAAAATTTAAGATGATCTCGGAGGGTTGTACCGTTTGATTTATACACGCGTCTAAGAAATTCCAGATTTCTCCTGGGTTTTTATGACTATCTACAATAACAGCAAAAACGACTCCCAATACAGTTCCGCCAGCCACACGATTATTTGGCCGGCTCGAAGAGTAAGCGCTACTATTTTTCATGTATTACTCACATGCGAAGTTTTTATAATAACTTATTTCGATGTAAATTGTCGAAGCCACGACGTTAGCTTTCCGCGCTGCGAATGCTCTGCTAATGCGTGATGATTAGGTTTGTTGGCCTCAATCTGTGCGGCCAACCTGTTGATGGTACTAGACATCCTGCTCGTTGTACGGAGCATTGATCGAAGCTCTAAGTTCGCGGGTGAGTGACTCAAAGCCGCCTCAAGAACGCTGCCCGGGTGCGGGTCCGCGTTGGCGATTGAGTTACTGAAATCAAGAAAATTTTGGATCTTGGAAGGAGATTGTGTGATCGACGATAGTAGCCGCATGCGGTTTTGAAAAGACATCTCAGCGTATTGATCATGTGCGACTATTTGTGAAAGCCGGCCTGCTAAGTCTGGGAATTTACGTTGCTGGATCAAAACAGGAGCGATCCACTTCCAGAATATATATATAAACTCGATAAATGTAGCTTGAGGGTTTTTATGTGTAATATTACTGCCGTGTACGCGATAGCTCATCAACCTTTCCGGTAAGGTGGCGATTTTATGTCCGCCGACAACGAAGCGTGTAAAGTGTTCATAGTCAGGGGCGTACACCATGTTCGGGTCTAGTACCCCAACTTTATCGTGGGCCTCTCTTCTCATCATTACGGCAGAGTGTGCAATATAATTTCCAGATATCCAGTTAGAAAGATCATTTAGATCTCTTTCTTTGTTGACCCATTCTTCTTGCAGGTTCGGCGATGTCACAAATTTCCCTTGCCCGTCGATGACATCTATAAAGGTGCTTACGAGATCGTAGTCGGGGTTGGCTGAGAAAAACGCCAGCTGTTTGCGGAATTTAGTTGGATGCGGTACGTCATCTGCGTCTATCGAGCAGACGAAGTCGCCGTTTATGTGTTTGTAGGCTTCCGCGTAGGCCGCACATGCTCCACGGTTCTTTTCTGAAGTAATGACTTCAATTCTCTTGTCTTTCTGAGCGTAAGCACGAGCGACCGCTACTGAATCATCCGTAGATGCATCGTCTATAATTATATGCTGAATATTCTTATAATCCTGAGAAAGAATTGCTTCTATAGTATGAGGGAGAAATCGGGCATAATTGTAACTTAATGTGATGATGGAAATAAGCGGACTTTGTGTCGTGCTTGGAGTTTTCATCAATTCGATGCTCTTTATTGTGTGACCGAGGTATCCTTTAGACGATGAGATCGGCTAGCTGAAGTAAGCCAGCGTTGATCAATTTACCATCTTCGCATGTCCGTATGCGCAAATTGGCGCTGCGCGCCTGCATCGCATCGATCGTTTTATCGTTGCCGGAGATGGGCGATTCTTCGCGGCTTCAGGGGCGACGTCTAAAAATTCGATCTCACCGTTTTCTGTCCGTGGTGTGATTTCAGAAACTGGATGTTGTTTGGTTACTCGACACCTCGGACCGCTTCGAGACCGCGCAGAATTTGCTGCTCCGTCACTCTATAGTTGGCATGGAATGGATGAGTTTTTTCGTTTGCGATGGTTTCTCCGCGGATGAAGAGTACCTTCGCCCCGCTCGATGTTATCATACTTGTGTATCCACGGAAATTGAACGACCGATTTTCGTGAATCAAGGCGATCACTCTGGCGTTTGGATTACAGAAAATACAATTTGTCAATGCGGAGCTCGCCGACCCGACGATCAGATCTGCTGAGTGATATAGTTTGACCTGCTCCACGAAAGACAGCTGCTCAGGATAAACTACTTCGAAGCCGACACGTTTTAGCGTGTCGATGACCTCGGCCTCGTTGATAAGTTGGCGCTGCAGAAATCCCCTTCTGGACAGGAAAATCCGCCTTCCTGAGGCACGTAGATCAAGGCCCCATGTAACAATCTTATCGAGGACTGCATACCGCATTTTCGCTAATACGTCGGTCGGCCAAATTGCGTCGTAAATCGCTTTGCCAATTCGGGTGTCGAAGGGGAAGAAAGTCGGAACCGGTGCGACGCCGAGTTCTCCAAACCGGGTGGCGACTGCTGGGAGCGGCAGGATTGGTCGACGGCGTTCGTCGAGCAATTCAATTATTTGCCTATGTGTCTCGGGCATATGATCGTCGATGCAGATCGGGAACCCGGAGGGACAGGCATGATCGTTGAACCACAACATGCGCGGCACGAACTCAAGGAGCCAGTGCCCATAGTTCTTGCTCTGGAGCCCGAACATCATCAGCCCGGCATCCAGAGTCTGCATGTTCTTCGGCTCTTCGACCAAGGCACACTTAGCGCCATAGACCGCAGTCATAATTTGATCGGGATTCACGCCGTCTTTGATGTCTGCAATGCCGCTCAATGGGTGGGCAGCGAGATCGTAGATGAGACGGTTGCCGTTGAGCACGAGGTTGCTGCGAGGGAATGTTAGGCAATCTTTGAAGCGGGCAACGTATTGCCGCGGTGCCTCCAATGTGCCGCATTCCGAGGTTAGGGCTACGGTACCTTCAAGAAAGGCGATCTCTGGCTCGACTATCCGGCGTGCCGGAAGCAATTCGTGATACTCTCCCTCACCGGCAGCCGCGGCTTGGTGAGCGGAAACGATGTTATAGGTCCGCAGCGAACCGAGCCCAAGGACTTTCCGTGTTCGCTCGTGGAGGGCTTGTGCTTCCTCGTACCGGCCTTCCTCGGCAAACGCGTTCATTTGGAGGATCCGCAAGTTCCGGATCTTGCGCTCAAGCGTGTCGCCATCGATCGTCAGCACTTGTCCGCCCAGTTGATCTCGCGCGAGCCGCGCGAGGAGGTAACTGCGCACCGCACTCTCGGCATCCCCGGCAAGTTCGTAGTCCCAGGCGATGTGGATTAGTGACGGATCGTTTTCGCCACGATCGTGACAGGCTGCCTTGGCCTCGCGCAATTCGTGGAGCAGCCCTTCGACTCTGTCGAACGCCTTGCGCCTGCACAGGTCGACAATGCTCGTCCGGATGGCAGCCAGGCTGTACTGCGGAGCGCGGGAACGGGTCACCCGGGCCCCCAGTCCATAGGCACGTGCGGCTAGGTCGAGCCTGTCTTCGCCCTGGAACCGGAAGCCTAAGGTGACGAGATGTTGGGCGATGGTCTCCGGCCTATCGTCGATCAGCGTGGCGAGACTACTCTCGATTGCGTCCAGCGCGGCGTCCGCCGTCGTCAGATTGACCTGGGTTAAGATCCGCCGAAGGTCGCCCATCATCGTCTTGACCGTTCTTTTCGCGCCCAGAGGACGTTCCGTCTCTGCCGCTTCAAAGCGCCGCCAGCGATTGCTCCACGCAACCGCATACATCGTCAATCTGCTCCAACGTGATTGCGGGGAAGAGCGGCACCCCAATCGCGCCTGCGGCCACGGCCGGGGTCTGCGCGAGACCGTCGTGCCGGCACGTTGCAAATGCGGGATGCGCTTGGCAGCCGGTCCCGTACCAGCGCCGCCACTGGATCCCAGCTGAATCGAAGCCTGTCGTCACCGCTTCGGCGACTTCGGGCTCGAACAGCGCGCTGATCGTCATGGTCAGCCACTCCGTGCCGAAGCCCGGCTGCATGCGTACGCCGATCCGGCCGAAGCCCTCGACATAGGCGAGCGACGCTTCTCGCAGCCGCTGAATGCGCCCTTCGAGGCTGTCGAACACCGCCAATCCAACGGCGGCGGCGTATTCGGAGATCCGATAATTGCCGCCTTGCACTTCAGAGACGCGGCTGCTCGCCGAGAAGCCGAAGCCGGTCATGGCGGTGGTTTGCGCCACCAAATCAGTGTCAATGGTAAGGATCGCCCCGCCTTCCCCGATGCCCAGCGCTTTAGTGGCGTGCAGGCTCACGCACATCGGCTGCACGCCCACGCGCTGCAGGTTGAGTGTGGCGGCGGCCGCATCGAACACCACTGGGATGCCGTGCGCCGCCTCGAATGCCTCCCAGGCGGCAACATCGATCGGTGCACCGTAGGGGCTGACTACCACCACGGCGGCGACATCTCCCTCGGCCGAGGCGAGGGCCCGCGCGGCAATCGCGGGGGTGAGCGCCAGTGTCTCGGGATCGACATCCGCGAAGAACGGTTCCAAGCCGACATTGACCGCTGCATGCGCGGTGGCGACGAAGGTGTAGGCTGGCATCAGGCAAAGCCGGCCCTTCCGGCCGGCGACCCGGTAGCGGAGGGCGAGTTCGATGGCGCTCGTGCCGTTGCCGGTGATCGTCGCCGCGACCGGCGCGCCGCCGGCACGCTCCGAGACGAAGTCGCAGAGCTTGGCCTTGAACTCGCGGGATAGCGGCCCGTAATTGCTATAGATATGCGACTGATCGATCCGGCGGAGATACGGAACGATTGCGTCCGTCTCAGGCAAGCTTGGAATGAGCACTGGGATCATTGTCGAGACACATCCTGACTGTCGGCCGCCACCATCCTCATCCGCACGCTCGGTGACGGCGCCCGCTATACATGGCCGGGCGCGGCCGCGGAAGGCGTGGGCTCAAGCGGCCCCGCGGGCCGCTCTCCCCTCAGGCGCTCTGGAGGGGGCGGCCCGGCGAGGGGCGAGCAGGGTTGCCGAACACGGTCTGGCTGGGCGCCACATTCCGGATCACGACGGCGCCGGCGCCGACCACGGCCCGCTCGCCGATCCGGATCTTCGGAATCACGCAGGCGCCCGTTCCAAGGAACGCCCCCTCCCCGACGTAAACATGCCCGGCCAGGTGGACGCCGGGGCTCAGCGTCGCGAAATCCTCCAGCACGTTGTCATGGGCGACGGTGCAGCCGGGATTGACCAGCACGTGCTCGCCTAGCCGCGCATCTGCCGTGACGGAGGAATGGCCGAGGATCACCGAACCTGTGCCGATGCGGCTGCTCGCCCCGATCAGCACTTCGGGATCGATGACTGTGGCGAAGCGTGCGCCGATCTCGGTTCGCAGATACGCGACCGCCCGAGCCCGGGGCCCGGGCTCGCCGAGGGCGACGACGAAGCGCAGGCTGTCGTCGCCCGCAAAGCTCCGCACGTCCCGGACGACCGGCTTTCCGCGAAACGTCTCCGGTGCGTCGACACCGGGATCGACGATGCTTGCCTGCAGATCAATTGCGATCTCGTGCGTGTTCAGGCGCTCAAGGGTATCGACGATCTCGCGCGCAAGCGAGCCGGCGCCGTACAGGACGAGGCGAATCGTCATTGCGCTGGCATCCGTACCTGCCTACGGGATCGACCAAATCTAGCTGATGGCCTGTTGTTCGGGTGATCGTCCATGCGCGGGTTCCCTGCCTGTCCGGTGCCCTGCCCTACACGAGTCCCCGCGAGCCCTCCAGGGTCGGCGACCGCACCGGTCGGTACCGTTCCGCTCCGCTCCGGGTCCGGGTGCCTCGTCACGGAGTGTCGGTTCCAGTACACCGCCCGCGGGTGGGCTGCCCAATGAGCGAGGGCGTGCAAGGCACGGAACAGATTATGAGGCCGACGGAGATCTTCATCGACCTGATCCGGACGGTGACCCGCGACAACGCTTCGGAAATGGTGGAGCGTCTGCGCTCCCGCGCGGCGGCTGAGGATCGCACGGGTGCCGAGAGCGTCGCGATACGGCGGCACTTGGAGGCACTCGCGTTCCGACTCGAGGGCGATGATCATCTCGGTACCGCGTCAGACATCTACGATCTAATCGGCTCTCTCGTTCCGGACGGTCGCGAACACTGGACGAGGGCAGCCGCCCTTGCGCGTCTGAGAGACCTCTGCGGGCGAGCCCGCTTCGAAGAGGCCAGCGCCTATGTCGCCAGCCTTCGCGTTGAGGATGCTACGCCCGCGCTGATCCAGGACGGCGTCGCGATCTTGCTGCGGCTCGGATGGGCACATGAGTTCCGGAACGAGCACGGCCCCTGCTTGCAATGCTACCGCCTCGCCTATGAGCTGAATGGCGGTGACGCGGGTGTGACCACCGAGGACGGCGACCGACTCAGCACCAAGGTCAAGAACCTGCGCCGTCTGAAGCTCGATGCTCTGCTGGAAAAGGGGCAGTTCGCTGCGGCGATCGCCGTCCACGGAGGCACGCGCCATATCACTGGTTCCGGTCCCCTGGCCGCCTACGACACGGTGTCCGTCGCGGCCCTCGTGGCGTCCGGCGGCGCCCGGTACACAGAAGTGCTGCCCGCGCGCCGCGTCGGGGCGCCTGCGCTGCGCTTCTGGGAGGCGCCTCCCGCCCTGCGCTCCGAAGCGGGCGGCCTCGACATGCCGGCCCAGTATCTCGCTTTCCTAGATGGGTGCCGGGCATTCCCGCGCAGCAACGTCGTCATCGCCGGTGACAAGCTCGTCTACGATCTTGCCGCGCATCCTCGCCGCTCGGACATCTTGCTGCAGGACGGTCTCAATCCGGATCAGATCATGACGGCCTCGTTCGGCGCCACGCGTGCCCTCGTAGAGGTGCCCGAAAGCACGCAAACGGTCGAGGCTGGGCTCATGATGTTCGGGTTCCAGAGCCGAAACTACGGGCATTGGCTCCTCGAGTTCGCGCCGCGGATGCTCAGCTACAACGATCCGCGCTGCCCGGACGGAATCCCGCTCTGCATCGACGACCATATGCCGGACTCGCACGAGGAGATTCTACACCTGCTCGATACGCGTGACCGGCCGGTGATCAAGCTGCCACCCAAACCGGTTGAATTCGGGTTCCTCGGGATGGCGCCGGTGCCGGCGTTCTTCCCCTTCGACATGAAGCCCGGCCGCCCGTTCTACGACACGGTCTGGCCGGCCGACATCTTCGCGGCCGTGCGGAGCCTGATCCTCGATCGCGCCCGCGAGCGTGGCATCCTATCAGGCCGGAACGACCGGCGCCTCTTTATCTCGCGAAAGGCGTTCACGCAGCGCGCCCTCGTGAACGAGACAGAGATCGCGGAGCGGCTACGTCCATTAGGGTTCGAGGTAATATACCCGGAAACGATGTCGTTTCTCGAACAGGTCGCGACTTTCCACTCGGCCGCCGTGGTCGTCGGCTCATCCAGCTCGGCACTCTGCAATGCTCTGTTCTGTAGGCCAGGGTGTCGAATCGTCGGTCTAATTCATGAAGAACTATCCTTCAACTTTCGCGGATATACAAGCTGCATTGAGCCTAGCGGCGCACAGATCCTGTTCCTGCGCGGCCATACCCTTCACCGGCCCGGCGTACACGCTTTCCACGTCAGCTACACCGTCGATCCGGGGAAGGTCGTCGCAGCGATCGCCGCTCTTGAGCATGAACTGGCCTCCGGTGCTTCGGCCGGAGTCACGATCTCGGGCGCGGCTGACCGGCCGATCTCTGTGTGGGATGACGGTGCCCCCCTATCTCGAGAGCAGTCGTCGACCAGCGCCGAGCCAGAGCGCATGGACCGTGAGCGTCCCACCCGCCTGACAGCCCTAGCAGCGGAGCCGCACAAGGCTCCGGTCGAGGGGCTGTGCGCCACGGAGGCGGTGGCCTACCTCGCCGGCGAACCGCATTCCGACCAACCCGCATGCGCATCGCCAAGCATCGCCGCTTTCATTCAGACGTGGAGCGATGGTCTACCGCAGGAGGAGCGCGACCAGCTGATCCTCCCGCTCGTCCCGCGCATGATCGGGACGCGCGCCTCAGAGGTCCTGGAGCGCCGGCGCATCGCGATGGTCGCCGATTGGCTCGTTCGCACCCACGTGCCGGCTTGGTTCCGCTTGGCCAAACTGAACGTCGAGGCGGACGAATTAGCTGACCGGCCGGAACTCACGGACGTCGCCGAGTTAGCATCCCTGTGCGATCACCTGAAGCGCGCACGCAAGCGGGCGGCGGTCGCGAATCTCACCTTGCGGCAGACCGGCTCCGCGGTCCGGGCCGCAGCCTGGGATGCCGCCCAGCAGGCCGCTTGGATCACCGTCCGGGATGCCTTGGAAGCCGAGGGACCAGCACTCCTCGCCGCCGGCTGGGACTCAGCCTATGCGGCCGCCTACGCGGCAGCGCGAGCGTACGGAAAGGTACCCCTGGAGCCGACACGGCGCGCCCTCGAGCAGTCCGCATTCGCCCTTCTCGAACGCATGATCGAGGCGCGTGATCCGGATTGGGCCGAGACCGATGCGCCGGCGGCCCAGCACGGCGCGGATCTCCGACCGTGAGCGGCGGCGATGGGCGTAACGCGCTGCCAGTTGATGCTGGACCCGGCCCATCGGCCGCGGTCCTCGCGGGGGCCCGCTGCCTCGTGCTCGGCGGTGCCGGCTTCCTCGGGCTGAACCTATGCAACCGCCTCGCGCAAGCCGGCGCCGAGGTCACCTGCTTCAGCCGCAGCCACACGCAGGCGGAAGCGCTCGACCGGCGCGTGGCTCGGGTGACTGGTCAGTTCTCCGACCGCCTCGCCATCGCCAATGCGGTCGAGCGTCAGGACGTCGTCTTCCATCTGATCGCCGGATCGATCCCCGAGAGCTCGAACCGCGACCCGTCCGCCGAACTCGCAGCAGCTCCGATCGCCACCCTGCACCTGCTTGAGATCTGCCGCTCGGCCCGGATCAAGAAGGTCGTGTTCTCATCCTCCGGGGGCGCGATCTACGGGATCCCGCGTGTCATACCGATCTCAGAAAAGGCCCCGACCGATCCGATCTCGGCCTACGGCATCAGCAAGCTGATGATCGAGAAGTCCTTACATTTGTACCGGCATCTGCACGGGATCGATTACCAAATCCTGCGGATCGCCAACCCGTATGGCCGGTTCCAGCTCGGCAACAAGTACCAGGGCCTGATCGGCAGCTACATCCACCGCGTGCTCACGGATCTGCCGCTCGAGGTCTGGGGTACTGGCGAGGTCGTGCGCGACTTCCTACACGTCGACGATGTGAGCGACGCCTTCCTGGCGGCGGTCGCGTATGACGGCCTGCACAAAGTCATGAATGTCGGCAGCGGCACGGGCCTGAGCGTCAACCAGATCATCGCCGAGCTGGAGGCGGCCTTCGGACGCGAGCGCCTACGCTGCGTGTACAAGCCGAGCCGCGCGGCCGACGTGCCGGCCAACGTGCTCGACACCGCGCTGATCCGGTCCGAACTCGGCTGGCAGCCCCGCGTCGCCCTGCGCGAGGGTCTCATCAGCACGGTCGCCTGGATGCGGGCCCATCTGGCGGAGGCGCGTGGGGACGGCACGCCGCCACGCCCGGCCCGCTGAGGCCGGCGACTCCTGAGAGCCGTCGTGCTCGGCGGCACAGCGGATCGTCATCCGGACGGGTATTTCGCGCTTCGCCCCGGAGCGGCCATGTTTCTCACTGACAGCGCAGGCCTCCGATCCGCGAGGAGACCGCATGTCCTTCCTGCACGATCTGCCTATTGCCGACCTGATCGCCAATTACGGCTACATCGCCATCTTCATCATTATTACCCTGGAGAGCGCCGGCCTGCCGCTCCCGGGCGAGACGGTCCTGCTCACGTCGGCGGCCTATGCCGGCAGCACCGGCAACCTGAACATAGCCCTCGTGGTGGCGATCGCCGCGACCGCCGCGATCCTCGGCGACAACGCTGGTTACTGGGTCGGCCGCCGCTGGGGCCTGCCCCTGCTCCTGCGCAAGGGCCACCTGATCGGGCTCGATCACGGCCGGCTCAAGCTCGGCCAGTACTTGTTCCGCCGGCACGGCGGGAAGATCGTGTTCTTCGGCCGCTTCACCGCGATGCTACGCGCCTACGCGGCAGTCCTCGCCGGCGTGAACAAGCTCGATGCCCGCCGCTTCATGGTCTTCAACGCCGTCGGTGGCGTCGCCTGGGCCTCGATCATGGGCTTCGGCGCGTATCTGTGCGGACGTTCCATCGAGAACGTCATGGGTCCGGTGGGCCTCGCGCTCCTGGCCTTCGTGCTGTTGGGCGCCGTGGCGCTGTGGATGTTCATGCGCCGCCACGAGGCGCGCCTGATGGTCGATGCTGAGGCCGCGATCCCCGGTCCGCTGGTCGAAAGCTCGGTCGCACCGCAGGCGGTAGCGGGGTAGGCAGGCCCGGCCCGCTATGCGAAAAGCCACGTCGCGCCAAGACTCGAGCGCGCCGGCCCGGACGGCCGCACGTCCTGCCGCCCTGGGCCGATCCGGCGGGTGCGCCCAGTGGGACGGACGCTGACGTGCATCCGGATCCGATTGGATTATTCGACGCAGGCTCCATGGCCCGGCGGTACGACTCGGGGCGCAGTATCGATACGGCAGCCTACGCGGCCGAGGACTGGTTCTCGACGATGAATCCGAACCTCCTCTTCGACACAGCCTTCTACCGGGCGCAGATCTCGCCGCTGGACGCGACCGGTCCGAGCCCCGATTGCGGTCAGCCCGAGCTGCTTTTTTTGCCGAGAGCGTCGTACCGGATTTCGCCCCTGAGGCCTGGCAGGCCGCCAATCAAGCCTGGACCGTCAACCCGGTGGTGACCGGGGCTGCTCGCCCAGCCCAGGGACGCGGGACCGGCTTGCTCCTCGTCGATTCGAGCTTTCCCGTCCCGGTTCTCGGCATTCCGCTACGGTGAGCTGTTCACGTACTCTCAAGCCATCCCGGAGAGCCAGGCCGCCTCGTCGCTGCACCAGATCGATCGCTACCAATGCCGTGGTCGTCGCCCTCGCTGCCAAGCTCGCCCGGGTAGCATGGGCGACGCTGCGGAAAGGCGTGAGCTTCGAGCGCCAGCCGGAGCTAGCCCACGCCTGAGACATCGCAAAGGGTCGACCCTGACCGGAGAGCGAGTGACCGGCGCGGGTCCATGAGACCTGCGGGAGGGCAGCGAAAATGGCCTGACGGTCGAGCGGCGCTCCAGAAGCCTGGCAAAAAAGCGGCTCTTCGAGGCCGACGTGCTTACGAGGCTCGGGGCGTGCGGCTCCATCTTGAAGGCTGCTGCTGCACCGATATGCCGGATACGTGTGTGCAGACCAGACTGCGACGCCTTCAGCGACCACCTTGCAGACGGGGTGGGTTATACGTTTTTTCGCAAGAGGCCATGGCGCTTGAAAAAGCGCCAGAGGCCGTTCCGCGTGACGCAGACGCCGTGCTCCGCCAGAGTGGTCTATAGCTCGCGAAGGTAGATCCCGGGCTTTGCCTGGTAGAGGGAGACGATCAGGTCGCCCTGTGCCTCGATCCGGTGCGAGCATTGATCGCCGCCAATCGGCTTAGCCGCGACGTCGCCCTAACGAGCAAATTGCCTGCACCAGCGACTGGCGCTCGCCGGACTGACCCCGAAGCGTTCGGCCGCTTGGTCTCGCAAGGCGCCGGTCTCGACCGCATGAACCGCGCGCTGACGCAAGTCGATGGACAGAGCTGAGGACATCGGCGCCCGCCTGCGCCGATCAACCTTCCAGCTCGCCACCCGTTTCATCCCGCTCAGATACCGCTTTAGATGTTTGGTCCCGCCGTGTGGTGATACATCTGATGCCACATGGAGGGACGCGCTATGGGACAGATTCTCCACGGCAGCGCCACAACGACTGAGACGGTCCGTCGGGCAATCCAAGCTCGTAAAGAGAGCGTGGGAGCCGCCGCGAAGCACTACGGCATCAGCCCGACCACCGTGCAGAAGTGGCGTTCACGTCCGACCAGCACCGATGCGCGGATGGGACCGAAGGAGCCTCACTCCACCGTGCTGAGCCTGGAGCACGAGGCGGTCATCGTCGCCTTTCGCCGGCACACCCTGCTGCCACTGGATGACTGCCTCTACGCGCTCCAAACCAGCATCCCGCACCTGACCCGCTCAAGTCTCCACCGCTGTCTCCAGCGTTACGGCATCAGTCGACTGCCGGAAGTCGACGGCGACAAGCCCAAGCGTTCGCGCTTCAAAGTCTACCCGATCGGCTACTTCCACATCGACATCGCACAGGTCAGCACCGAACAAGGCAAGCTCCACCTGTTCGTTGCCATCGACCGCACGAGCAAATTTGCCTTCGTTCAACTTCACGAGAAGGCGACACAGCGGATCGCAGCGGCCTTTCTACGCGATCTGGTCGCGGCCTTGCCCTACACGATCCACACGGTCCTCACCGACAATGGCATTCAGTTCACCGACAATAAGCCGGTGAACGCAGAGGCCGAGGCCAAGGTGGCGGCCTATTGGGCCGAGCGCGATGAGCCGCGCCTGTACCGCTGGCATTCGTTCGAATGGACCTGCGAGCAGACCAAGATCGAGCATCGCCTGACCAAACCACGCTGCCCGTGGACGAACGGCCAAGTCGAGCGGATGAACCGCACCATCAAGGACGCCACGGTCAAGCGCTACCATTACACCGACCACGACGAGCTGCGCCGCCACCTGCAACTGTTCGTGGAGGCCTACAACTACGGTCGCCGGCTGAAGACCCTGCGAGGCCTCACGCCCTACGAATTTATCTGCCAGACCTGGACGAAAGAGCCCGAACGCTTCAGGCTCGATCCGTCACACCACATGCCGGGACCAAACATCTAGTGTGACAACAAGCATTCATTTTAGTATATGCTTCCGGGAAACCCATTTCTGGATACCTATTGCTGATTGCTAGTGATGTTAGAGTGTGGGCCGCATCAAGCACTTGCAGGCTCTATGATTTTGTGATCCAGGGCCGCCGCGTGCAGCACGGAGGCGACGATGGCGGATCTGTTCTGGCTCTCGGATGCGCAGTGGGCGGTGATTGAACCGTTCATGCCGAAGGATCGGCCCGGACCAGCGCGCAAGGACGACCGGCAGATCATCTCCGGCATCCTGCACGTGCTCACCTTCGGCTGCCGCTGGCGCGACTGTCCGGCTGCGTACGGCCCGCGCACCACAGTCCATAACCGCGTAAACCGGTGGTCACCGCGCGGCTTCTGGAAGGCCATGCTCGCGGCGCTGGCCAAGGCGGGATGGTCGGGCGAGGCGACTGCCATCGACAGCATCGACGTGCAGGCGCACCGTTCGGCCCACGGCGGTAAAGGGGGGGCGTACGCAGGCCATCGGCCCGTCGCGCGGCGGCCAGACGACCAAGATCCACGCCCTCACCGATGTCCTCGGCCGGCCCGGCGTCCTCCTGCTGACGCCCGGCAACGCCAGCGATGTCACCGCCGCCC
Source organism: Methylobacterium sp. J-001 (assembly GCF_022829565.1). Taxonomy (NCBI): domain Bacteria; kingdom Pseudomonadati; phylum Pseudomonadota; class Alphaproteobacteria; order Hyphomicrobiales; family Methylobacteriaceae; genus Methylobacterium; species Methylobacterium sp. J-001. The sequence continues at coordinate 1,492 of NZ_JAKSYN010000223.1, read as the reverse complement.
CAGCCGTGCTGGCTGAGGGGCCCGGCCGGATCCGCCGCCTGAGCGCCGACAAGGGCTACGACGCCGACTGGCTGCGCGCTGACGTGCGCGCGGAGCGCATTACGCCAATCATCCCAGGCAAGCGTGGCCGCAAGAGAGGGATTCGCCACGACAAGCGCCGCTACCGCGAGCGCTGGCGCGTCGAGGCCACCTTCAACCGCCTCAAGGACTTCCGCCGCATCGCCACCCAATACGACAAGCTCGACCGCAACTACGCCTCAGACGTTGCTCCCGCCGCCTTCCGTTGCCGATTGAGTCCAGACCCTAGCAATTTATTAATATACATGAACTAAATAATACGGCGGCGAAGAAAAATTACGTAACTCTACTAATTGCATAAATACAAAGTTGGCAGTCCGTGCTCATGGGGACACGAATGCTTGACCTGACAGGCTACAAGCTGACGTTTGACGACGAGTTCAACACGCGCAGCATTTCCCAGGCAGCGGGCAGCACAGCCTGGGGTGACATTCGTTCACAGTGGCGCTTCGACGCAAATTCTGACATTGGGTTCGGACACTCCTCCTTCGTCGACTCTGCCTCCGGCTACGATCCTTTCAAGGTCTCGGGTGGTGCACTGACTATCACCGCTGTTCCCGATAAGACCACCTCGGGCTATCCAGGAAGCTGGGAGTCGGGACTGATCACCACACAGGGTAATTTCTCGCAGACCTACGGGTACTTCGAGATTCGTGCCGACTTCTCCGCCATGAAGGGCGCCTGGGATGCGTTCTGGCTGCTGCCGGACAAGCCAACTGCCAACCCCAACAATCTACCAGGCTGGCAGGAACTCGACGTGGTCGAGCACTACGGAGGTAACGACAAGGGCGTCTACAGCACAATCCACACGACGGATCAGACTCCCAACATTCCCTGGCAGCAGAACCGGCAAGTCTACAGCGAGCTGGCGAACGCGCCGGGCTATCACACCTACGGGATGGATTGGCAGAAGGATAAAATTAGCTTCTACGTCGACGGGAAGTTCGTCGGCTTTCAGGCAACACCGAGCGACATGACTGGCCCGATGTACCTAGTTGCCAACCTCGCTACGCAGAGTGATGCGGACGCAGCAGGCAAGTCGATCTCCTCTTCGATTGATTACATCCGGGCCTACTCCAAAAGTCCGAACGCGGTTGCGGTCACTCGGGGCACCGTGTCGGCTCCCGACGGCGCCGATCCGGGCCTCTACGGTGCAACCAGCGCAAACTCTCACGCAATTGAAGCGTTTGGGACGACGCGGCTGGATCAGGTGGGCAGCGGGTTCTTTCTGGACGACAGCACCGGGTCGGGTCCCTCGCTCAAATATAATGGATCCGACGTGACCACGGGTCAGTTCGCTGGCTGGACCCCGATGGGCGCGGAAAAGACGGCCACCGGCTACCAGGTGGCCTGGAAGGTGACGGGCGCGGACCAGTACACGGTGTGGAACACCGACGCGAACGGCAACTTCACC
>NZ_JAKSYN010000219.1:0-279 GCF_022829565.1 Methylobacterium sp. J-001 | reverse complement strand
TCCCATTCCCGGCCTTCCTGGTCTGGGATTACTATCAGAACCGGTAGGCACAACTTCCGAGCGGCGGCAATAATTGTGCGAACCTGGTTCGACGCGCTGCCAAATCCCTTCCACCGTCATTGCGAGCGCAGCGAGGAAGGCGACGAACCCGACCGTGCGGCCCTCGATCCGGCCGAAGCCGGTCATGATGTTGCGGGCATAGGCCGCCTGGATCTCGAAGAAGTCGCCCTCGTCGACCACCCGGCGGATCAGCTCGCCCATGTCGTAGGGCTTGTTCGG
>NZ_JAKSYN010000217.1:0-439 GCF_022829565.1 Methylobacterium sp. J-001 | reverse complement strand
TCCCCATCCGTAAGGCGGCTTCGATCCGGCCGGGGGGCCGCCGGCGCGGCCTGGACGACAGCCTGGACCGCCGGGCCGGCCTGTGCGTCCAAGAGTCCAAGACTGGTCTGCTTCCCGCCGATCCAGCTGGACGACGTGGTCGACACCCTGCCGATGGCGAGGCGCAAGCACCCGGGCGCGGCCAACAACCTCGCTGCGCGCTGCAACCGCTACGGGAGCGCTCGCAGTCGCCGCACCAAGCACGGCGCGCTCCCCGACGCCCAGATCCTGGCCGAGGTCTATGTTAAACTGCTCGGCGGCAAGCAGACTGGCCCCGATCGGGCGCCCATCCTTGCCACCCCAGCGCAGTCCGCTGCGGACGCTGCCCGTCCCATAGCGTCACGCGTGTTCAATCCGAGGCTCACAGATGCCGAGCGAGAGCTCCACGCGTCGTTCCGCG
>NZ_JAKSYN010000214.1:0-83851 GCF_022829565.1 Methylobacterium sp. J-001 | reverse complement strand
CAGCACCACCGGCCGGGCCGGAACCGGCGCGGACCGGGGCGCCTCGGGGGCCGTGGCGGGCCCCGGCTCCCCGGGCGCCGGGGCGGCGGGGGGGCCCTCGGGCACGCCGCGGGGCGGCACCGGGGGCCGCTCGGGCTTGATGCCGAACAGGCGCTCGAAGAAATTCTGGGCCTGCGCCGGCGGGGCGGCCAGCAACGCGGGCGCCGCGACGGCGGCTGCCAGAAGGGGGAGCAGGAGGCTGCGGGTCCGTGGCATCGGGCTCTGACGGGGAAGACGAGGTGGCGGGGCCACGCTCAACCCCTTGTCGAAGTGTTAACACGCCATCGATGGCCTGGACGTGGCAGCGGCGCAACAAAATGCATCGACGCCAACCGGGCCGCCGCTGCCTCGCGGTAGGATTTTTCAGGCAGAACAACGCCTTGGCCAAAAACACGATGGCCGGGGCCAACGCGCCGGCTTTGCCTTGCGAGCCCGTCCAGGGGTTCTTATATCGCCCTCGACGCGGGATTATGCGCTGGATTTCAGCCGTTCACGGCCCTTGATCCGGCCCGGGTCCCATACTCACATCACACTCAATCCGCCATGGGCCGAGCTGCTTCGGGGCTCGGCGGTCTGCTTGAACGCGACGAAAAGAGGGATCCCACCATGGGTAAAGTTATCGGTATCGATCTGGGCACCACGAACTCTTGCGTGGCCGTCATGGAAGGCACGCAGCCCCGGGTCATCGAGAATGCGGAAGGCGCCCGCACCACGCCATCGATCGTGGCCTTCACGGATGACGGCGAGCGGCTCGTCGGCCAGCCGGCCAAGCGCCAGGCGGTGACGAACCCCGAGCGCACGTTCTTCGCCATCAAGCGGCTCGTCGGTCGTACCTACGACGATCCGATGACCCAGAAGGACAAGGGCCTCGTCCCCTATAAGATCGTCCGCGGCGACAACGGCGACGCCTGGGTCGAGGCCGACGGCAAGAAGTACTCGCCGTCTCAGATCTCCGCCTTCACGCTGCAGAAGATGAAGGAGACCGCGGAGTCGCATCTCGGCCAGCCGGTCACGCAGGCGGTCATCACGGTCCCGGCCTACTTCAACGACGCCCAGCGCCAGGCGACCAAGGATGCCGGCAAGATCGCGGGCCTCGAGGTGCTGCGCATCATCAACGAGCCGACCGCGGCCGCGCTCGCCTACGGCCTCGACAAGAAGAAGGCCGGCACCATCGCGGTCTACGACCTCGGCGGCGGCACCTTCGACGTCTCGATCCTCGAGATCGGCGACGGCGTGTTCGAGGTGAAGTCCACCAACGGCGACACCTTCCTGGGCGGCGAGGACTTCGACAACCGCGTGGTCGAGTACCTGACCGCCGAGTTCAAGAAGGAGCAGGGCATCGACCTGACCAAGGACAAGCTCGCCCTCCAGCGCCTCAAGGAGGCCGCAGAGAAGGCGAAGATCGAGCTGTCCTCGGCCACCCAGACCGAGATCAACCTGCCCTACATCACCGCCGACCAGACCGGCCCGAAGCACCTCGCGCTGAAGCTCAGCCGGGCGAAGTTCGAGTCGCTCGTGGACGATCTGGTGCAGCGCACGATCGAGCCCTGCCGCAAGGCGCTCAAGGATGCCGGCGTCTCGGCCTCCGAGATCGACGAGGTGGTGCTGGTCGGCGGCATGATCCGCATGCCCAAGATCCAGGAGGTGGTGAAGTCCTTCTTCGGCAAGGAGCCGCACAAGGGCGTCAACCCCGATGAGGTCGTGGCCATCGGCGCCGCCGTGCAGGCGGGCGTGCTCCAGGGCGACGTCAAGGACGTGCTGCTGCTCGACGTGACCCCGCTGTCGCTGGGCATCGAGACCCTCGGCGGCGTGTTCACCCGGCTCATCGACCGCAACACCACGATCCCGACCAAGAAGTCCCAGACCTTCTCGACGGCCGAAGACAACCAGAACGCCGTCACGATCCGGGTCTTCCAGGGCGAGCGCGAGATGGCGGCCGACAACAAGCTGCTCGGCCAGTTCGACCTCGTCGGCATCCCGCCGGCGCCCCGCGGCATGCCGCAGATCGAGGTGACCTTCGACATCGACGCCAACGGCATCGTCAACGTGACGGCCAAGGACAAGGCGACGAACAAGGAGCACCAGATCCGCATCCAGGCCTCGGGCGGCCTCTCGGACGCCGATATCGACCGGATGGTGAAGGACGCCGAGGCCAATGCCGAGGCGGACAAGAAGCGCCGCGAGCTGGTCGAGGTGAAGAACCAGGGCGAGAGCCTGATCCACGCCACCGAGAAGTCGGTGACCGAGTACGGCGACAAGGTCCCGGCGGCCGACAAGGGCGCGATCGAGACCGCGATGACCGCGCTCAAGACCGCGCTTGAGGGCGAGGATGTCGAGACCATCAAGGCCCGCACCACGGACCTGATGCAGGCCTCGATGAAGCTCGGCGAGGCGATGTACAGCGCCAACCAGGGCGCCAGCCCTGAGGCCGGTGCCGAGGCGGGCGCCTCCGAGAAGAAGGACGACGTCATCGACGCCGACTTCCAGGAGGTCGACGAGAAAGACCAGAAGAAGCGCGCCTGAGGCGCGGCTTCGACAGCAAACGCGCGGGGCCGGAGCGATCCGGCCCCGCCTCTGCTTGTGAAGCGCTGTTGCGCGGGCGCCGCAGGAACCGGATATCGTCCGATGTCAGCCCCGGACCGGTCGGCTCATGCTAGATCGGCGGGGTCGTCGTGATCGCGACGGTGCCTCAGCCCGCTCACCCTGCTCAAGATCTGCCCCGAGGGCCCCGCTGCGGCGGACCGGACGGGTCCAGGGATCACAGCGCCTTCTGATTGTCCGGAGACTGGGTGGGATGTCGAAGCGGGACTATTACGAGATCCTGGGGGTCGCCAAGACCGCCACGGAAGGCGAGTTGAAGGTCGCGTTCCGCAAGCTCGCAATGACCTATCATCCCGACCGGAATCCCGGCGACAAGGAAGCCGAGATCAAGTTCAAGGAATTGAACGAGGCCTATCAGTGCCTCTCGGACGGCCAGAAGCGCGCGGCCTACGACAAGTTCGGCCACGCCGCCTTCAGCCAGGGCGGAGGCGGCCCCGGATTCGGCAACGAGTTCGGCGACTTCATGTCGGACATCTTCGACAATTTCTTCGGCGACGGCCGCGGGGGCGGTGCCCAGCGCGGCCGCGGTGGCGGCACCCCGGGCCGCGAGCGCGGCTCCGACCTGCGCTACAACCTCGAGATCACCCTCGAAGAGGCCTTCATCGGCAAGGCCGAGACCATCCGGATCCCGACCTCGGTGACCTGCGAGGCCTGCGACGGCTCGGGCGCCAAGCCCGGCTCGAAGCCGCGCACCTGCCCGACCTGCGCCGGCTACGGCCGGGTGCGGGCGGCGCAGGGGTTCTTCGCCATCGAACGCACCTGCCCGAATTGCCACGGGCGCGGCGAGATCGTCGACGATCCCTGCACCACCTGTCAGGGCGCGGGCCGGGTCAATCGCGAGCGCACGCTCTCGATCAACGTGCCGGCTGGCGTCGATGACGGGTTGCGCATCCGGCTCGCCGGCGAGGGCGAGAGCGGGTTGCGGGGCGGGCCGCCCGGGGACCTCTACGTCTTCCTCTCGATCAAGCAGCACGAATTCTTCCAGCGCGACGGCGCCGACCTGTTCTGCCGGGTGCCGATCTCGATGGTCACGGCGGCGCTCGCGGGTGAGATCACCGTGCCGGTGATCGACGGCTCCCAGACCCAGGTGCGGATCCCGGCCGGGACGCAGACCGCCAAGCAATTCCGGATCAAGGGCAAGGGCATGCCGGTGCTCCGCTCCCGGGAGGTCGGCGACCTATACATCCAGGTCTTCGTCGAGACCCCGCAGAACCTGACCAAGCGCCAGCGCGAGCTGCTGCAGGAGTTCGACCAGTCGGCCTCGCCGGAGAACCACCCGGAATCGTCGGGCTTCTTCGCCAAGGTGCGGGACTTCTTCGGCAGCGCCGTTCGACCCTAGGATCGCCGATGCGACGCGATCGCCGAGGCCGAACGGGCATCCCGGTCGGGGGCGAGCGCGTCGGGCCGGATCCGAACCCGTGCACGCCCGTTATGCATCCGGCGAGCGTGGCATGCTTACCCTAGGCGCCGGGCCGGCTTGACTGTAAGACGGCGCGTTGCCTTAGCCTTCCATTCCCATCGGCTTCGAGGAATCCAGGACTTGCCGCCGCTCCGCCGTCCCAGTGCGAAGGCCCCTGCCGCCAGGGGTGAGAGTCTTGGGCCGCGGCGCGACCCCCTGGAGGACGAAGCCCGTTTCCTCCGATCCTGGTTCGAGCGGCCGCTCGTCACCGGCGCGGTGACGCCGTCCGGCAAGATGCTGGCCCGGACCATGGCGTCCTATGTCGATCCGCGCCGCGAAGGCCCGGTGGTCGAGCTCGGCCCCGGCACCGGCCCGGTGACGGAGGCGCTGATCCGCCGGGGCATCGCGCCATCGCGCCTGATCCTGGTGGAGTTCAACCCGGATTTCTGCCGCCTGCTGACCCGCCGCTTTCCGGGGGTGACCGTGATTCGCGGCGATGCCTACGACATGCGCGCGACTCTCAAGACGGCGCTGGACCAGCCCGCCGCGGCGACGATCTCGAGCTTGCCCCTGTTCACCAAGCCGCTGGAGCAGCGGCTCGACCTGCTCAACGCCGCCCACGACCTGATGCAGCCGGGCGCGCCCTTCGTGCAGTTCACCTATGCGGTCGTCCCGCCAATCCCGGCCCGCTGCGAGGCCGGCAGCTACACGGCCGACCGGTCGAACCGTGTCTGGCTGAACCTGCCGCCCGCGCGGGTGTGGGTGTATCGCCGGCCGTAGGGTACCTCTCTCCGATCTGGTGCACACCGCCCCGTCATTGCGAGCGGAGCGAAGCAACCCAAGGCTCCGCGACGCGAAGGGGCTTCACGCGAGGCCGGGATACAGATCGCGCCACTCCGGGTTCATCGCCTCGATCAGCGCGAGCTTCTTCGTCCGGGAGCCGGCCTTGATCTGCTTCTCGCGGGCGATGGCATCGGTCATCGTCGGGTGGCCTTCGTACCAGACCAGCAGCTTGCAGCCGTAGCGGCGCGTGAAGCCGGGACGGAGGGCTTCGCGGTGCTCGTAGACGCGTCGGGCCAAGTTCGCGGTGACACCGGTCTAGAGCGTCCCGTTGCGGCCACTCGCCATGATGTAGACGGCCGGCGCGCGCATGGTGGCAGTCCCGTCGAGCAGAACGATCGGCCGCGGAGCCCTGGGTTGCTTCGCTCCGCTCGCAATAACGGGATGGGCGTCATCACGCGGCGCGAGAGGCGTTTCGGGCCGGCGCTGCCTGCGTGAGCTTGCCGCCGCTGAATTGCGCCACGCTGGTGGGCTGGGTTCCGCGCCGGGGCGTTCAGGACATTCTTGGTGGGGTAAGAGCTTCCCCCGTCATTGCGAGCGCAGCGAAGCAACCCAGTAGCGCGCGATCCCCGAACGTGGCGGATCCCTGGGTCGCTTCGCTTCGCTCGCGATGACGGCTTGGCTGAAAGGGTACCAATCAGGGTCATTCCGGTGCCGGCCGAACCTGAACAACGCCTGAGGGCCGAACTCACGTCCGCGTCAACTTAAAGGCGTTACACCTGGGGCACAGCCGGTCGCGACAATGCGATCGGCGAGGCACAGGAGGACGCCGATGTTCACCAAGACCGCTCGCCTACGCCTGGCGGCCGCCGCCCTGGTGCTCGGGGGACTGACCCTCGGAGCACCCGCGATGGCTGCCCCGCTTGGCCTCGACACCGGGCTGCACCAGGGCGCCGGCGACATCGTGGATGTCCAGTACGGCTACGGGTACGGCCATCGTCATCACGGCTTCGGCCCCCGCCACGGCTTCGGCCCGGGCTTCCGGGGTCATCACCACCACGGCTGGGGTCGCGGCCACCATCGCGGCTGGGGTCATCACCGCGGGTTCGGCCATCACCACCATGGCGGCTTCGGCCACCGCCACGGCTACGGCCGCTGGTAAGGCGATCGGGGCCGGATCCTATCCGGCTCCCACCCGCTCGATGATCGCCGGCCGGCCGGGGGGCGCCTCGCCCATCCGGTAGGCCGCCCGCAGGGCCGCCTCCGCGCGGTCGGCGGCGGCCTCGTCGGCCGCGTGGACGATCCCGAGCTGACCGGACGCATCCCCTGGACCCGCGAGGTCGGTGAATCCGACCCGCGGGTCGATCGTGTCCTCCGGCCGGGTCCGGCCACCGCCGAGCCCGATCACCGCCAGCCCGATCGCCCGGGTGTCGATGCCCGCGACCGTGCCGTCCTGCCGCACCGATCGCCGTACGGGCGCTGCGGTCAGGTATCGCGCCGGCTGTTCCAGAAGATCGGCCGGGCCGCCGAGCGCCGCGACCATCTCGCAAAAAATCTCGGCCGCCCGGCCCGAGGCGAGGGCCCTTTCCAGGCGCCCGGACGCCGCATCGCGGTCCGGTGCGAGGCCGCCGGCCACCAGCATCTCTGCCCCGAGCGCCAGGGTGACCGCGTGGAAGCGCGGCTCCCGGCGAGTGCCGGTGAGGTAATCGATCGCGTAGGCCACCTCGACGGCGTTCCCGGCGGCGCTCGCGAGCGGCGCGTCCATGTCGGTGATCAGCGCCGCGGTGCGCAGCCCGGCGCCCTCGGCCACCGTGACGATGCTCTCGGCCAGCGCCCGGGCTTCATCCAAACCCGTCATGAAGGCGCCGGAGCCCTGCTTGACGTCCATCACCAGGCCCTGGAGCCCGGCGGCCAGCTTCTTCGACAGGATCGATGCGGTGATCAGGTCGAGGGATTCCACCGTGCCGGTCACGTCCCGGATCGCGTAGAGGCGCCGGTCGGCCGGGGCCAATTCGGCGGTCTGGCCGATGATCGCGCAGCCGACCCGGCCGACCACCCGGCGGAACGTGTCGAGGCCCGGGGTGGCGTCGTAGCCGGGGATGCTGGCGAGCTTGTCGAGCGTCCCGCCGGTATGGCCGAGGCCGCGGCCGGAGATCATCGGCACGTAGCCGCCGCAGGCCGCCACCATGGGCGCGAGCGGCAGGCTCACGGTGTCGCCGATGCCGCCGGTGGAGTGCTTGTCGAGCACCGGGCCCGGCAAGTCCCAGGCGAGCACGGCACCGGATTCTGCCATCGCCCGGGTCAGCGCCACCCGCTCCGGCAGCGCGAGGCCGCGGAAGAACACGGCCATGGCGAAGGCCGCCGCCTGCCCCTCGCCGACCGACCCGTTGGTGAGGCCGCGGACGAAGTCCGCGATGGCATCCGGATCGAGGGTCAGGCCGTCGCGCTTGGCCCGGATGGTTTCCTGCGGCAGGCGCATGCGCTTCAAGACTCCCGCGCCTGCATGAGCGCGCCGAACAGGCTGCTCGCTCCCAGCCGGAAGGTCTTCGGGCCGACCCAGCCCGGCCCCATGATCCGGTCGGCGAGCGCGAGATAGGTGGCGGCGTCGGCGACGCTGCGCAGGCCGCCCGAGATCTTGAGGCCCGCAGGGCGAGCGCTCGCCTGGATCTCGATCAGCATCGCTTCGGCGGCCTCCGGGGTCGCCGAGACCGGGCTCTTGCCCGTGGAGGTCTTCAGGAAGTCGGCCCCCGCTTCCAGCGCCAGCCGGCCGGCACGCCGGATGACGTCGGGATCGGCGAGTTCCCCGGTCTCCAGGATCACCTTGAGGATTGCGGCCCCGCAGGTGTCGCGCACCGCCTCGACCATGTCGCGGGCCGTCTCCGCGTCGCCGCGCAGGAAAGCCCGATAGGGCAGGACGAGGTCGATCTCGTCGGCGCCGTCGCGCAGGGCCTCCGCGGTGTCGTCGGTCGCCCGGGCGCAATCCTCGCCGCCGGCCGGGAAGTTGATCACGGTGGCGACCCGGATGCCGCTGCCTTTGAGCGCGCGCGCGCCCTGCGCCACGAAATGCGGCCAGACGCAGATCGCCGCGACGCCGCCGCTCAGCGCATCCCGGCAGAGCGCGTCGATCTTCGGCTCGGTGCAGGTCTCGGTGAGGTCGGTGAGATCGAGGAGCGGCAGCGCCCGGCGGGCGACCGCGGCGGCATCGGGTTCATCCATGTTCGGTCTCCTCGGCGGGCAGGCCGGCCACGAAGGCCCGGACCAGACGGCCGAGATCCGCCGCGGCCTGGGCCGCCACCGCCTTGGTCTCGGCGTGATGGGGGGCGCCCCCGGCGATCCCGGCGGCCAGGTTGGTCACCACCGACACGGCCGCCACCGGCAGGCCGAGGAAGCGGGCGAGGATCACCTCGGGCACGGTGGACATGCCGACGAGATCGGCCCCGAGGATGCCGGCCATCCGGACCTCGGCCGGGGTCTCGAAGCTCGGGCCGGAGAACCAGGCGTAGATGCCTTCCGTCAACGGAACCCCGCAGGTCCCGGCCGCCGCCCGGAGGCGCACGCGCAGGTCCGGATCGTAGGCTTCGGTCATCGGCACGAAGCGGGCATCGCTGGTCTCGCCGATCAGCGGGTTCAGGCCCGACAGGTTGATGTGATCTTGGAGCAGAACCAGGCTGCCCGGGCCGGTCTCCGGTCGCAGCGACCCGGAGGCGTTGGTGAGGAGCAGGCGCTTGGCGCCGAGGCCGGCCGCGCAGGCGAGCGGTATCCGCATCGCCGCCGCATCGCCCCGCTCATAGGCATGGGCCCGGCCCTCGAACACCAGCACGCGCCGCCCGGCGAGATGCCCGCGATGCAGCCGCCCGCCATGGCCGCTGACGCCGGCACCGGGGAAGCCCGGGATCGCCGCGTAATCCAGCGTGGCCGCATCCGTGAGCCCGGCCGCGATCCCGCCGAGCCCGGTGCCGGTGACGATGGCGCAGGCGTAACCGCTGCCGAAGCCCGCGGCCCGGAGCGTGTCGAGGGCGGCGGCCTCAGTCACCCAGCGTCTCCGGCCCGAACGATTCGGGCAACAACTCCGCCAGCGTGAAGGTTTTCGCGATACGATCCGGCCCGGCGGCGTGGATCGGCGTGTCCGGCCCGGCGAATTCGCGGATCCGCTGGCGGCAGGCGCCGCAGGGCGTCACCAGACCGGCGCCGTCGCCGCAGACCAGGATCTCGGCGATGCGCCGGCCGCCACCCGCGATCATCGCGGCGATCGCCCCGGCTTCCGCGCAGGTGCCGACCGGATAGGCCGCGTTCTCGACGTTGCAGCCGACATGAATCTCGCCCCGCTCGTCGCGGAGCGCCGACCCGACCCGGAACCGGGAATAAGGCGCATGGGCCCGGTCGCGCACCGCCCGGGCGGCGTCGAACAGGGCCGTCAGCCCCTCATTCCGTTGCGCTGAAGCGGCGGCCTGCATGGCCGATCTTTCGCACCCGCCGGGGCGGCCTGTCGAGGGGCGGGGACGCCGGCGCAGATCAGTTGCCCGTTTCCGGCGAGCGCTCCTGAACGGCTGCGTCGCGCCGGCTGGAAGCGCGCCTGGCAATTGAAGCGCCCTTTCCCGCGCACCGGGAACGTCAGTGGACGGTAATCGGGCATCCAGCAGAGACAGCGCCGCGCAGTGGCACGATCAGCAGCAACGTCGCTTCGGGCGGAGGCTTTGCGTTGTCTCGCCCTGGGTCACGGGGCGCATTCCGCTGTCGCTGCATGCGCCCGGGAAAAGGGACGCGCGGAATGAGAAGCTTTCCGCGACGGCCGTTCTCTCCGTCTCAGCGCGTCGTCGCGCCGGCCCCCAGCATCCCCGCAGCCTGTCGCAGGACCGTGTCGTCCTGCGGGCCGCTCAGCGCGTAGGCGGTGTCGCCGGCATTCCAGGACAGGAGCGCGCCATCGTCGGAGCCGGTGAGGGCCGCCGGGCCGCCGCGCAGCCCCCGTGTCGCGAACAGGGAGGCCTCGCCCAGGGCGCCGGCCTCGAAGGCGATCTCGATGCCGGTGCCGTGACGCCCGGGGAAGATCTGGATGTCGCGCACCTGCCAGCCGGCCGGGAGCGGCGGCAGATCGATGCCGGTGACCGATTGGAGACGGGTCCGGTCATAGACGGGGCGGTCGCCCTGGTTGGCGATGTTCTTGCGCAACTGCGCAACGGCGCGGGCCTGGCGGGCATCGGCGATCAGGGCCGGGTCGGGGGTTGCGGCCATCGTGTCGGGCACGCCGAACCGGCCGATCTCGTCATGGGCAAGCCAGCCCGCGCCGACCAGCACCACGATGGCGGCGGCGCGCTTGAGCCGCGAGGCGACGCGGCTCCAACGCAGGTTGCGGTCGAGGCGGCGCGCCAGCGCGACGTTGCGGTCCGGTCCCGGCCCCGGCAGGCGCCCGAAGCTGGCGCGAAGGGCGTCGCGGTCGTGCAGATCGGCCATCACCTGGGCGGCAGCCCCGGGATGGGCGGCCAGGTGCGCCTCGACGTCGAGGCGGCGCATCGGGTCGATCTGCCCGTCGACGAAAGCGATGAGATCGTCGTCTGTTATCGGATCCATCATCGGTGAAGTCCTCGATTCCAGCGTGCCGCAGGGGCAAATCCGCCGGTCGTCATCGTTTATGTGTGCCAGCGCGCTGCGGCCTTGATGCCTCAGGCATCGCCTGCGGCGCGTTTCATCGGCGGCCGGTCCCGGGCCTCATCGGACGCGACGAGGCGCAGGCCGGGGAAGGTGCCGCGCCGTGCCTCCGGTCGGGTGGTCTCGGGCTCGGCGTCGGCGCGGCCCCGGTTGCCGTCCTCGAAGGCCCGAAGTGCCGCCCGACCACGGCCCAAGCGGGACATCAGCGTCCCGATCGGGATGCCGAGCACCGCGGCGGCATCGGCATAGGCCATGCCTTCCAGGGTCACGAGGTGGAGGGCGGCGCGCTGCTCCTCCGGGAGGGTCAGGAAGGCCTGCCGGATCTGGGCGAGGCGGACGCGACCCTCCTGAGCCGGAGGCGCCATGTCCTCGCTCATCCGCACCAATGCGTCGGCGTGACGCGCCTCGACCTGGCGTCGGCGCTGCTCGTCGATGAAGGCGTTGTGCAGCACCGTCATCATCCAGGTGCGCAGGTTGGTGTTGGGGCGCAGGGAGCCCTGCATCTCCAGGGCGCGCACCAGCGTGTCGTGCACCAGATCGTCCGCCCGCAGCGCGTCGCGGGTCAGCGAGCGGGCATAGCGCCGCAGGGGCACCAGCAGGTCGACGATGTCCGGATGCGTGTACTTGTCTGATGCCATGGGGTGAGAACGCATCGGCCTGGGGGTTTAATCCCCGCCTTCAGCGTCCCAATGTCGTCAGGCCTGATCGAGGGTGGCGGCGATGCCCGAGACCATCCTGGGGTCGGTCGGCTCCACCTGCGTGGCGAAGGCGGCGGCGAGCGAGCCGTCCCGGGCGATCAGGTATTTGTGGAAGTTCCAGCGCGGGGTCTCGCCCGGCCGCTCCGCCGCCGCCCATTGGTAGAACGGGTGGGCGCCGGGCATCTTCACCCGGGTCTTGGCGGTCAGCGGGAAGGTCACGCCGTGATTCTTGCGCGCGGCCTCGGCGATGGCGGGGCCGTCGAGCGGCTCCTGATTGCCGAAATCCGGCGACGGCACGCCGATCACCGTGAGCCCCCTGTCGCCGAAGCGCGTCCACAGGGTCTGGAGCCCGGCGAGCTGCCCGGCATAGCCGCAGGCGGTGGCGGTGTTGACTACGAGGATCGGCCGCCCGGCATAGGCCGAGAGCGGCATCGCGCCGCCCTCCGGGTGCTCGAAGGCGAAATCGGTCGCCCGGCCCGACGGCGCAGCGCGAGCCGCGCCGGCACATCCGGCACCGAGCAGGATCAGGGCCTCGCGGCGCAACATCGTCATGGCAGCGGCCTCGCACGGTCACGGGCGCTCGCACGCCCGAACGGGATCTAGGGCGCACGCCGCGGAGATCCCGACACCGCAATCGTGAAGGGCCTTCGGCCCTTTGGCGGGGCCCAGGGGGGGCAGCGCCGAGCTTCGCTCAGGCGGCCCGGACCGTGTCGAGGAAGCGGTGGACCTCCTGGTCGAGCCGCTCGGCCTGGACCGAGAGTTCGGAGGCCGAGCCCAGCACCTGCTCGGCGGCGGCCCCGGCGCCCTCGGCAGCGCTGGCGACCCCGGCGATGTTGATCGTGACCTCACCGGCCCCGGTCGCCGCCTGCCCGACGTTCCGGACGATCTCCTGGGTGGCCGAGCCCTGTTCCTCGATCGCCGCGGCGATCCCGGTCGACAGCCCGCTCATCTCCGTGATGCGGCCGACGATGAGTCCGATCGCGTCCACCGTCTCTCCGGTCCAGGACTGGATCTCGCCGATCTGCCGGGCGATTTCGCCGGTGGCCTTGGCGGTCTGGCCGGCCAGTTCCTTCACCTCCGTCGCCACCACCGCGAAGCCGCGGCCCGCCTCGCCCGCGCGCGCGGCCTCGATGGTGGCATTGAGCGCCAGCAGGTTGGTCTGGCCGGCGATGCCGCTGATCAGGTCGACCACGGCGCCGATCTTGACGGCGCCGTCGCGCAGGTTGCGCACGAGGTCCGCGGATTTCCCGGCTTCCAGCACCGCCGCGTCGGCGAGGTCGGCGGAGGCTTGCACCTGGCGACCGATCTCGTTGACGGAGACGCCGAGTTCCTCGGCGGCGGCCGCCACGGTGTTGACGTTGGCGGCCGCCTGCTCGGCCGCCGCAGCCACATGGGTCGACTGGCTGGCGGTCTCGGCCGCCACGCTGCTCATATGCGCGGCGGTGGATTTCAGGTTCGCCGCGGCCGTCGCGACGGCGCGGATGATCCCGCCGACGGCACCCTCGAACGTGGCCGCCATCTCGCGCATCGCGGCCTTGCGCTGAGCCTCGAGCCCGGCCTGGGTCCGGGCGGCCTCCTCTTCGAGGGCCTTCGTCCGGGCGAGCCCGTCCCGGAACACCTGCACGGCACCCGCCATGGCGCCGATCTCGTCCCGGCGCCCCACGCCGGGAATCGCGACGGTGAGGTCGTTGGCGGCGAGTGCCGTCATGGCCTGGGTCATCCGGTGGATCGGCTTGCCGATGCCGTTGTGGAGAAGCAGCGACCCGACCAGGGCGGTGACAACGATCGATCCAAGGCCGATCAGGCTCGCCGCCCGCGACGCCGCGATGGCGGCCGCCGAGGCGGCGCTCCGATCCTTGAGCAGATCCTGCTCGACCTGCCCGATCTCCGCCGCCTTCGCGCGCAGGGCGTCCATCACGCCCTTCCCGACACCCGAAGCTTCAAGCCGGCGCGCCTCATCCCGGGTGTCGGGATCCTTCATCAGGGCGCGTTCGCGATCCGCGACCTCTGCGCTCCAGCGCTCGGCCAGGGTCTTCAACGCCAGGAGACGTCCCGGCTGCGTGGGATTGTTGGCGGTGAGCTGGCGTGCCGCCTCCCAGGACGCCGCGAAGGCCTTCCGCCCGGCCTCCTCGGGTTCGAGGAACCGTGGATCGGCCGAGATCAGGTAGCCGCGCAGGGCGGTCTCCCGGTCGACCATGGCCACGGTCATCCGGTCGACCTCGGCCAGAACCTCATGGGTATGGACGGTCCAGGCCTCCGCATCCTCGATCAAGCCGATATTGCGGAGCGAGACCGCCGAGACGCCGGCGGTGATCACCAGCATCAGGGCCATGACCAGCGCGATCTTCACGCCGGTCTTGAGGTCGATCAGACGAAATCTCATGGCCCGCCCTTGAGGTCAGAATCACCGGGCCTGATCGGGCTCCGGTCAGCGGGCCTGGATAGATCAGTTTTGTGAACGCCCTCTTACCGCCGGGCTTTTTTACTGTAGACGAATCGTTGATAGCGAAACGCACCACCGTGAAATGGCATGACTATCTTTGTAATCCGTCTATCGATCCTATATTGAGTGGAGTGTAATCTCAAAAGAACGGATATTTTGACATCAAGATTATCGATTTACTGATACGCATCCCGCAGATTGAGGGTACAGGCCTGCCCAATGGTGCCGTAGGTCTCGGACAGCCAAGCCTGCGCGGCGGCGCGGCCCTTGTCGCGCAGGCGCTTGAACACGGTCCAGCGCGCATCGAGCTTGGAGGCGGCGTTGTAATCCTCCAGCGCGTCGGTGCCGTCGATGCGGTGCACCAGAACGCGCTGGTAGCCGCCCTGGCCGAGGGTGCCGTCCTCGATCAGGCCGTCGATGAAGTCGATCGCCCGCAATTCCCGCATCAGGTTGGCGTTGAAGGTGATCTCGTTGAGCCGGTCGCGGATCTCGCTCTCCGTGCGGGGGGTCTCGCGCCGCTCGACCGGGTTGATCTGGACCAGCACGATGTCGCGGGTCTGGGCCGCCCGGTGCAGCGGGTAGAGCGGCGGGTTGCCGAGATAGCCGCCATCCCAATAGGGCACGCCGTCGATCTCCACCGCCTGGAACACCGTGGGCAGGCAGGCCGAGGCCATCAGGTGATCGACCGTCAGGCGCTCGCGCTCGAACACCGCGAGCTTGCCGGTCCAGACATTGGTGGCCGAGACGAACAGGCCCGCGGTCTCGGCCTCGCGCAGGCGCTCGAAATCGATCTGCTCGGCGAGCGCCTTGCGCAGCGGGTTGATGTTGAGCGGGTTCGACACGTAGGGGCTCGGCGAGAGCATCTTGGACCAGAACTCGGCCACCGGGTTGCCCTTCCACAGGCTGAACAGCCCGCTGACGAAGTTGCGCTGCGCCGGCCCGAGGTCGCCGTCGAGGCTGACCTCGCGCCAGAACCGCTCGAGTCCCTCGCGGGCGCCGTCCGGGCCGCCCTTGAGCCAGCCGTCCACCATCACGACGCCGTTCATCGCCCCGGCGCTCGCGCCGGTCACCGCCTCGAAGGACAGGCGCCCGTCCTCGATCAGCGCGTCGAGCACGCCCCAGGTGAAGGCGCCGTGCGCGCCGCCGCCCTGTAGGGCGAGCGCCACCGGCTTTTCGGCCCGGGGGCCGGCCAGGACTTGATGGGTTGGATGGGGCGGATGGGTGGCAAAGGGCTCGATCCCGTCCGAAACCGGGACCTCTGGGACGGCAGTCGCCGGATTGTGCGGCTCACCGCCGTGGGGGTGCTCGCTCATGTCGGCCTCCAGAAACAGGATCCCCTAAATGGGATGCTGCACTGCAACATCAACCGTGCGCGAATCTGGAGGGCCCCATGACAACCGGTCCGCGGCGCGCGATTCGGCAACAGGGGCCGACGAAAACCGATGTTGCGCACGCGGCAAACTCGACATCCGCATCCGGATACGACATGACAGCCGCGATGCTGTCATGCGCGGTGTCGGCTTGACGCTGCGCGGCGTCGTCCGCAGCTAACCCGCGGGCGGCCCGCAGCCCCGAAGCTCCGGCGAGGCGCGCGCCGCGAAACGCCCGACCGGCCCGAACCAGGGTCGGCGCTTTTTCGCGAAACGCGCACGCGAAGGTCCACGATGGAAGTCATGGAAGCCATCCGCTCCGAAAGTCCCGCCGCCGAGACCAGCCTGACCACCGGTGGTCCGGAGATCGCCGGCCCAGCGCCGCGCCACCGCACGGTGGGCGTCACGGTCGGCGAGGGCGAAGGCGCGGTCATGGTCGGCGGCGGCGCCCCGATCGTCGTGCAGTCGATGACCAACACCGACACCGCCGACATCGACGGCACGGTGGCGCAGGTCGCCCAGCTCGCCCGGGTCGGCTCGGAGCTGGTCCGCATCACCGTCGACCGCGATGAGGCTGCGGCCGCGGTGCCGAAGATCCGCGAGCGCCTGGACCGGATCGGCGTCCACGTGCCGCTGGTCGGCGACTTCCATTATATCGGCCACAAGCTGCTGGCCGACCATCCGGCCTGCGCCGAGGCCCTGGCGAAGTACCGGATCAACCCCGGCAATGTCGGGTTCAAGGACAAGAAGGACACCCAGTTCTCCTCGATCATCGAGCAGGCGATCAAGTACGGGAAGACCGTGCGGATCGGTGCCAACTGGGGCTCGCTCGACGGCGAGCTGCTCACCCACCTGATGGACGAGAACGCCAAGCTGCCGCGGCCGATCGATGCCCGCGCGGTGATGCGCGAGGCGATGGTGCGCTCGGCGATCGGCTCGGCCGACCGGGCGGTCGAACTCGGCCTCCCGCAGAACAAGATCATCCTGTCGGCCAAGGTCTCGGCGGTGCAGGACCTGATCGCGGTCTACCGCGAGGTGGCGCGCCGCTCGGATTACGCGATCCATCTGGGCCTGACCGAGGCCGGCATGGGCTCCAAGGGCCTGGTGGCGGCCTCGGCGGCGATCGGCGTGCTGCTGCAGGAGGGGATCGGCGACACGATCCGCTACTCGCTCACCCCCGAGCCGGGCGGCGACCGGAGCGTCGAGGTCAAGGCGAGCCAGGAGCTCCTGCAGACCATGGGCTTCCGCACCTTCGTGCCGATGGTTGCGGCCTGCCCGGGCTGCGGGCGCACCACCTCGACCACCTTCCAGGAGTTGGCCCGGGACATCCAGAACTGGATCGTCACCTCCATGCCGGAATGGAAGAAGACCTATCCGGGGGTCGAGGGGCTGAACGTCGCCGTGATGGGCTGCATCGTCAACGGCCCGGGCGAATCAAAGCACGCCGATATCGGCATCTCGCTGCCGGGCACCGGCGAGACCCCGACCGCCCCGGTGTTCATCGACGGCAAGAAGGCCATGACGCTGCGCGGTGCGACGCTCGCCAAGGATTTCGAGACGGTCGTGATCGAGTACATCGAGCGCCGCTTCGGCCAGCAGGGCGGCGACACGCGCACCGCGGCCGAATAGCCGGACGCAGGTCGCGCTGGACGGCAGGATTAACCGCCGTGTCATTCCGGGGCGCCGCAGGCGAGCCCGGAACCCAGAGCCGCCGACGGCGCAAGATTTTGAACTGTCGGCGGTTATGGATCCCGGGCTCCGCTTCGCGGCCCCGGGATGACAAGGCGGGTGATTAGAAGTTCGGAGAACTCTTGAGTCCCAAGAGAATTAAGTAAATTCCTCTGCCCCGGGCAGCCTTCCCCGCCGGCCCCGCTCCCACCGAAGCCCTGATCTTCGCCGTGCACCCGGTTTCCGGCCGCCCGAGGCCGTGATAGCAAGGCCGCACGATCCCGTGAGCGGTCGGCCTGGTGGCCGGCCCGCGTGGTTCGGCGGAGTTTTCGCGTCCTCCTGCCCGGCCCCACCAGGCCCCCTGAGCCGATCCGCGAAACGCCGGCCACGCCCGAGCCTCCGACATTCCGCATGAGCCAGACCTTCGCACCCGGCGTAGCACCTCAGCCCGTGCCCGCGGCCTCCGACGCCCCGCCCAACCCTGCCTCGGCGCCCGCCCCGGCGGGAGGCGAGACCGGCGGCTCCGGGCCCGAGCAGGCGGCGGCCCCCGCCGGCGCCCTTGATGCCCCCGAGAAAGCCGAGACGCGGCACGGCCATGCCGGCTTCTGGACGCTGCTGGTCGGCTCGGTCGGCGTCGTCTACGGCGATATCGGCACCAGCCCGCTCTATGCCTTCCGCGAGGCGCTGGTCCCGGCCCGCACCGACGGCATCCTGTTGCCCGAGGAGGTGATCGGCACCGTCTCGCTGATCCTCTGGGCGCTCTTCCTGATCGTGACGGTGAAGTACGTCCTGATCCTGCTGCGCATGGACAACAACGGCGAGGGCGGCATCCTCTCGCTGATGGCGCTGGCCCGCAAGGCGCTCGGCGGCTCGCGGATCGTCTTCATGCTCGGGCTGCTCGGCGCCTCGCTGTTCTACGGCGACGCGGTCATCACCCCGGCGATCTCGGTGCTCTCGGCCGTGGAGGGGCTGAAGCTCGTCACCCCGGCGCTGGACGATTACGTGTTGCCGATCACGGTGACGATCATCATCGCCCTGTTCCTCGTGCAGAATCGCGGGACCGCCAAGGTCGCGGCCTTCTTCGGGCCGATGACCGTCGTGTGGTTCGTCGCCATGGCGCTCGCGGCCCTGCCGCATATCGGCCTGCACCCGGAGGTGTTCCGCGCCGCCAACCCCTGGTACGCGGTGCATTACCTGCTCGGGCACGGCACCGGGGCACTGGTCGCGCTCGGTGCGGTGTTCCTGGCGGTGACCGGCGCAGAAGCGCTGTTCGCCGATCTCGGGCATTTCGGCCGCAAGCCGATCCAGGTGGCCTGGGTCTGCCTGGTCTTCCCGGCGCTCGCCCTGAACTATCTCGGCCAGGCGGCCCTGGTGCTGGAGAAGCCCGACACTGCCGACCCGTTCTTCCAGCTCGTCCCGGCCTGGGGCCTGCTCCCGATGGTGGTGCTGGCGACGCTGGCCACCGTGGTGGCGAGCCAGGCGGTGATCACCGGCGCCTTCTCGTTGTCCCGGCAGGCGATCCAGCTCGGCCTGCTGCCGCGCCTCGAGATCCGGCACACCTCCGAATCGCATGCCGGCCAGATCTACCTGCCGCAGATCAACGGGCTCCTGATGATCGGCGTCGTGCTGCTGGCGGTCCTGTTCAAGACCTCGTCGTCCTTGGCCTCGGCCTACGGCATCGCGGTGACCGGCACGATGCTGCTCACCGCCTCGATGACCTTCCTGGTGATCTGGCGGATGTGGGGCTGGTCGCCGGTGGCGGCCGCGCTGGTGATGCTGCCCTTCATCGTGCTGGAGTTCCTGTTCCTGCTCTCCAACCTGATCAAAGTGGTCGAGGGCGGCTACGTGCCCCTGATCCTGGCCGGTGCCCTGATCGTGCTGATGTGGACCTGGGTGCGCGGGGTTACGATCCTGTTCAACAAGACCCGCAAGACCGACGTACCGCTGGTCGAGCTGGTCGGCATGCTGGAGAAAAGCCCGCCCCACCACGTGCGCGGCACCGCGGTGTTCCTGACGAGCGACCCCGAGATCGCCCCGGCCGCGCTCCTGCACAACCTGAAGCACAACAAGGTGCTGCACGAGAAGAACGTGATCCTCACCGTCGAGACGGTGGACACCCCGCGCTCCAACGAAGCCGACAAGGTCCGGCTCGAGCCCGTGGGGCCGCATTTCTTCAAGGTCGTGATGAAGTTCGGCTACATGGAAACGCCGAACATCCCAAAAACCCTGGTGCTGCTGCGCCGCCAGGGCTTCAAGTTCGACATCATGGCGACGTCGTTCTTCCTGTCCCGCCGCTCGATCCGCCCGGCGACCCATTCGGGCATGCCGCTCTGGCAGGATCGGATCTTCATAACGCTGGCCAAGAACGCGAACGACGCCACGGACTTCTTCCAGATCCCCACGGGGCGGGTGGTCGAGGTCGGGACGCAGGTGACGGTCTGACGTCGCACGGCCCCTGGGATCGACGGAACGTCAAAGCGCTCCGCCAATCCTGAGGCGCGCGCAAGGAGGCGCGGAGCGGCGCTTCAGGGCGCCTTCTTCAACTGGCTCTCGGCGCGGGCTACGCCGGCCTCGCAGGCCGTCGCATCACCCTTCGAATCCGCGGTGCGCGCCTCGTCGAGCGCAACCTTGGCCTGCTGGGCGGCATCCGCACCCTCACCGGCCTGGGCCGACTTCTCCGGCGGGGCCTGGGGAGATTCGTTGGCGCGCTGGCCCTCGGTGCCGGTCATGCCCTCGCCGCTGCGCTTGGCGGCGTTGCCCTGGCCGCTGGTCGAGGCCGAGATCGAGGCGGTCGCCTCCGACGTCACCCGCTTGGACAGGGCGTCGATCTTGTCCGAGCAGGGGGAGGCGAGGACGGGGGCCGCCATCAGGATCAGGGCCAGGGGCACCGTGACGGAAACCGTGAAGGCGGCAGGACGCATCATCGTATCGAACTCTTTCATTGTGGGGGGCCGGGGATCAGGTCCCCGGTCCCCCAACGCGTCGCGAGGGAGCGCGGTTCAGGCGCTGAGCTGGTCGCGGATCGGCAATTGCCGCACGCGCCGGCCGGTGGCGGCGAAGACCGCGTTGGCGATGGCGGGCGCCACCGGCGGCACGCCGGGTTCGCCGACGCCGCCGAGCGGGCCGTCATAGGAGCCGGTCGGCACCAGGTGCACGCGGACCACCTTCGGGGCGGCGTCGATCCGGATGATCTCGTAGCCGTCGAAGTTGTTCTGCTGCGCCCGGCCCTGCTTGAAGGTGATCTCGGAGGTGAGGGCGAGCCCCATCCCCATGACCACGGCGCCTTCCATCTGGGACCGGATGCGCTCCGGGTTCACCTGCGGCCCGCAATCGACCGCGATGTCGATGGCGTGCACCTTCACCTGACCCTTGTCGTCGACCTCAACCTCAGCCGCCACCGACGTGTAGGTGACGAAGCTGTAGTGGCCGGCGATCCCGAGGCCGCGGCCCTTCGGCATCTGCCGTCCCCAGCCGGCGCCATTGGCGGCGGCCTCGATCACGCCGCGCAGGCGGCCGGTATCGATCGGGTAGAGCTTCGGGTCCTCGCCGTGGTTCCAGACGTCGCCGATGGAGGTCGGGTCGATCTTCCGGGCCGGGCCGATCAGGTCGAGCAGGTACTCCTTCGGGTCGCGGCCGGCGGCATGCGCCAGCTCCGACACGAAGGACTGGATCGCGAAGGCGTGCGGGATGTTCGAGACCGAGCGGAACCAGCCGATCCGGACATGGGCGGCGGCTTCCGGGTTCTCCATCCGGGCGTTGGGCAGGTTGAACGGCGTGTTCACCAGGCCCATCCCGAGCTCGAACGGCAGCTCGTGCTTCGGATCGGGCGCGAAGATCGAGCCGATCGTCGGCGCCACCGAGCGGTGCAGCCAGGCCACCGGCATGCCCTTCTCGTCGAGGCCGGCCTCCAGGTGCTCCACCGAGATCGTGTGGTAGTAGCCGTGGTGGATGTCGTCCTCGCGGGTCCAGGCGAGCTTGACCGGTGCGCCGTCCACCGCCTGCGAGCACAGGGCGGCTTCGACCACGTAATCCGGCTTGGACTTGCGCCCGAAGCCGCCGCCGAGCAGCGTGACGTTCACCTTGACCTTGTCGTCGGGCAGCTTGAGCGCCTTCATCAGGCGATCGTTGGCCGCCTGCGGACCCTGCGTGCAGGCCCAGGCCTCGCAGAACCCGTCCTTGACCCGGGCCACGGCGGCCGGGGGCTCCATCGGGGCCTGGACCAGGTGAGGCACGAAGTATTCGGCCTCGACCTTGGTCTTGGCCTTGGCCATCGCGCCGTCGACGTCGCCCTGGTTGCGCACCACCTTGCCGGGCTTGCGCGCGGCGGCCTCGAGCTCCTTGCGGAACACGTCGGTGTCGTAGCCGGCGTTCGGGCCGTCATCCCAGGTGATCTTGAGCGCGTCGCGCGCCTTCAGAGCCTCCCAGGTATTTTTCGCAACGACCGCGACGCCGCCCAGCGGCATGAACTCGGACGGGATCTCGCCGCCGTCGATCTTGAAGATCTTGACGACGCCCGCGACCTTCTTGGCCTCGGTGTCGTCGTAGGACTTGACCTTGCCGCCATAGACCGCCGGGCGGGCGACCACCGCGTACAGCATCCCGTCGAGCTTGGTGTCGAGGCCGTAGACGGCCCGGCCCGTGGTGATGTCGAAGTTGTCGATCAGCCCGATCTTGCCGGTGCCGATGTAGCGGAAGTCCTTCGGGTCCTTCAGCGTGACATTGGTCGGAACCGGCAGCTCGGAGGCCGCCTGCGCCACGGCGCCGTAGCCGAGGCTGCGCTTGGACTTGGCGTGCGTGAGGATGTGGTTGGACGCCGTCACCTCGGAGGCCGGCACGCCCCATTGCTTGGCCGCGGCCTCGATCAGCATCAGCCGCGCGGCGGCGCCGGCATGGCGGAAATGCTGGAAGAAGTGGCGCAGCGAGCGCGAGCCGTCGGTGTCCTGGTTGCCGAAGCGCGCCTCGTCGCCCCAGGCCTGGACCACCTTTACCTTCGGCCAATCGGCCTCGAGCTCGTCGGCGACGGTGAGCGCCACGGAGGTGCGCACGCCCTGGCCCATGTCGGAGCGGTGGTTGGTCACCGTGACGGTGCCGTCCGGGGCGATCGACACGAAGATCTTCGGATCGTCGCGCCAGCCATGCGGCATGCCGTCGGCGCCGAACTTCTGGGCCTTCTGCTCGGCGGTCTGGCCCTCGTCGGCGCGGGCGTCGCGCAGGGACAGGGCCAGCACCAGGGCGCCGGCGCCGCCGAGGATGCCGCGGCGGCTGACATTGGCGAGGACCGGCTTGGCGGTCGGCTTGGCTGAGGCCAGTTCGGCCATCATCTGGGCGTCGTGAATCACAGGCGCTCTCCCTTGCCGGCGGGCGCCGTCTGGCCGGCGGCCTGATGGATCGCCGCACGGATGCGCGGATAGGTGCCACAGCGGCAGATGTTGCCGCTCATCGTGTCGTCGATGTCCTGCTCGGACGGCTTCGGCGTGTCCTTGAGCAGCGCGGCGGCCTGCATGATCTGGCCGCACTGGCAGTAGCCGCACTGGGCGACGTTGAGGTCGCGCCAAGCGACCTGCACCGGGTGGTTGCCGTCGGGCGACAGGCCCTCGATGGTCACGACCTCCTGGTCGGCCGCCGCCGAGATCGGCGTGATGCAGGCCCTGGTCGCGGCGCCGCCCAGATGGATCGTGCAGGCGCCGCACAGCGACACGCCGCAGCCGAACTTGGTGCCGGTGAGGCCCAGCTCGTCGCGCAGGTACCACAGCAGTGGCATGTCGGGATCGCCGTCGAAGCTGCGCGCAGCCCCGTTCACGGTGAGTTTGATCATCGAAATATCCTGTCTGGCAACGCCGGAACGGCGCTCGGTCGGGTCTGAGCCGAGCCGGAGGCGACGACCGATCCTCTGGTCCACGCGTCCGCCTATGCGGGCTAACCCGACGAACGGGTCTCTGGGTTCAGAATAGGAAGAATTCTAATCCACCCAGGGAGTTTTGTGCAACGCAAGGTGGACGTGCCATGCAGCCGGAGACCCGCGCCGGGCACATGCCGCGTGCGGAGACGCACATGCCGCTCGGTGGACGGATCGTCTCTTCAGGGGCGTGCGGATGGAAATCCCTGTTGTTGCGCCGTCGCGATACGCAGGGCGCCGGCCCGCGCAGGTCGAGTCAAACGGGCGCGACGACGCGAGTGCCGATTTTGTCGGGCGACAGGCCGGCGGGGGCGTGCTGATGCCGATGCTGCCTCAGTGGCAGCCGCACGAACCCGAGCCGCACCCTCCGGTCTGCTTCGCCGGGGCGGTGCGCGCGGTCTCGCGGTCGAGGCCGCGCTCGGCCAGCTCGGACAGGTAGGTCTGCCAGCGCGCGTCGTAATCCCGGCCCAGCGTGTGCAGGTAGCCCCAGCCGTAGATGCCGGTGTCGTGCATGTCGTCGAAGCCGAGCTTGACGGCGTAGTTGCCGATCGGCTCCACCGCCAGGATCGCCACCGCGCGCTTGCCGCCGATCACCTTGCGCTCCAGGGGCGAATGGCCCTGCACCTCGGCGGACGGGCTCGACACCCGCAGGTACTCGGCCGGCAGGGCAAAGCGCGACCCATCCTCGAAGGCGACGTTGAGCACCCGCCGGTCGGCCGACAGGCGGATCTCGGTCGGCCACAGATCCTCGTTCACGGGTCACACTCCTCAAGCATCCGGGGGCTGCGGCCCGGGGGCTGCTTGCCCACGACCGTATCGGGCATCATATGCTCAATCATGCTCAATGACATCTCCAGCACGCCGCAGGGGTTTACGGCCGGTGCGCTCCGCACGCCGGCGCCCGCGCCGTTGATCGACCCGTTCCAGCGGGCGATCTCGTATCTGCGCATCTCGGTGACGGATCGCTGCGACCTACGCTGCGCCTACTGCATGTCGGAGACGATGCAGTTCCTGCCCAAGCGCGACCTGCTGACCCTGGAGGAGCTGGACCGGCTCTGTGGCGTGTTCATCGCCCGGGGCGTGCGCAAGCTCCGGATCACCGGCGGCGAGCCGCTCGTGCGCCGCGACATCATGCACCTGTTCCGCCGCCTGTCGCGGCACCTCGATTCGGGCGCTCTGGAGGAACTGACGCTGACCACCAACGGCACCCAGCTCGCGCGCTACGCGAACGAGTTGGCGAGCCTTGGGGTGCGCCGGATCAACGTCTCGCTCGATACCCTGGACGCGGCCAAGTTCCGGGCCATCACGCGCCGCGGCGATCTCCCGGTGGTGCTCGACGGTATCGCGGCTGCGCGGGCGGCCGGCATGAAGGTCAAGATCAACGCGGTGGCGTTGCGCGACGTCAACGCCGACGAGATCCCCGACATGATCGCCTGGGCCCACGGGCTCGGGATGGACATGACCCTGATCGAGGTGATGCCGCTGGGCGAGATCGAGGCCGACCGCACCGACCAGTTCCTGCCCCTGTCGGTGGCCCGGCAGCGCCTGGAGAGCCGCTACACCCTGACCCCGCTGCCCGATCGCACGGGCGGCCCGGCGCGCTACGTCCGGGTCGAGGAGACCGGCGGCAAGCTCGGCTTCATCACGCCGCTGACCCACAATTTCTGCGAGAGCTGCAATCGGGTGCGCCTGACCTGCACCGGCCAGCTCTACCTGTGCCTCGGCCAGGAAGACTCGGCGGATCTGCGGGCGGTGCTGCGGGCCTCAAACGACGATGCCGTGCTGGCCGCCGCCGTGGTCGAGGCGATCACGCGCAAGCCGAAGGGGCACGACTTCATCATCGAGCGCCAACGCCCGGCCGCGGTGCCGCGGCACATGAGCGTGACCGGCGGCTAGCCGTTCAGACCTCCTCGTCGGCGTAGCGCGATTGCGCCCGCCCGCGCTGCCCACCACTGCGCCGCGGCGCGCCGGCGCTGATCCCAGCCACGAGATCGGCGATGTGCCGGAGGGTCTCTACTGCCAGCGCCTTGTCGCCTTCGCCGCGGCCTTGCGGGATCAGGGCCTTGGCGAAGCCGAGCTTCTGGGCCTCCTTCAGCCGAGATCCGGCCTGGGCGACCGGCCGGATCGCCCCGGACAGGCCGATCTCACCGAAATACACGGTCTCCGGCGGCAGCACCGCCCCCGACAGGGACGAGACCAGGGCCGCGGCCACCGCGAGATCGGCCGCCGGCTCGGTGATCCGCAGGCCGCCGGCGACGTTCAGATACACGTCGTGGGTGCCGAGCCGGATGCCGCCATGGGCCTCGAGCACGGCCAGCACCATCGACAGCCGGTTCGGGTCCCAGCCGACCACGGCGCGGCGCGGCATGCCGAGCGAGGAGGGGGCCACCAGTGCCTGGATCTCCACCAGCAGGGGCCGCGTCCCCTCCATCCCGGCGAAGACCGCGGTGCCGGCGGCCTGATGGTCGCGCCCGGCCAGGAACAGGGCCGAGGGGTTGGGCACCTCGGCGAGCCCCGCATCGGTCATCTCGAACACGCCGATCTCGTCGGTGGGGCCGAACCGGTTCTTCACCGCGCGCAGGATGCGGAAATGGTGGCCCTGATCGCCCTCGAACGAGGCGACCGCGTCGACCATGTGCTCCACCACCCGGGGGCCGGCGATCTGCCCGTCCTTGGTGACATGGCCGACCAGGATCACCGCCGTGCCGGTGGTCTTGGCGAAGCGGATCAGCGCCTGGGCCGAGGAGCGCACCTGCGTGACCGTGCCGGGGGCCGATTCCACCGTCTCGGTCCACATGGTCTGGATCGAATCGATGATCGCCAAAGCCGGCGGGCGGCCCTGGCTGAGGGTCTCGATGATGTCCTCGACATTGGTCTCGGCGGCGAGGTCCACCGGCCGGTCGCTGAGCCCCAGCCTCTCGGCGCGCAGGCGGACCTGGCCGACCGCCTCCTCGCCGGAGATGTAGGCGACCCGCTCGCCGGTGCCCGCCATGGCGGCCGAGGCCTGCATCAGCAGGGTCGACTTGCCGATGCCGGGATCGCCACCGAGCAGGATCACCGAGCCGCGCACGAAGCCGCCGCCGGTCACCCGGTCGAGCTCGCCGATCCCCGAGGGGATGCGCGGCGCCTCCTTGGTCTCGCCGGTCAGCCCCTCCAGCGGAAACACCCGGCCGCGGGCACGCGACGGCCGGGTCGCGAGCGGGCCGGACTGGCCGGGCGCGGCGGCCGCCTCCTCGACGATCGTGTTCCAGCCGTTGCACGCCTCGCAGCGCCCGCGCCAGCGGTTGTAGACCGCCCCGCAGGATTGGCAGACGAAGGTCTGGTGGATCTTGGCCATTCGGGTCCGCGTGCCGCCGGTCCGGCATTCGAGGGTGGAGTCGGATCACCCTACATAAGTTCGAACATAACGCGAACCCAGCCCCGTCAGGATCTCGTAGCCGATTGTCCCGGCGGCGCGGCCGACCGTGTCGATGTCCAGGCTGTCGCCGATCAGCACGGCCGTCGCGCCGCGCCGGGCCGCGGGCGCCGCGGTCACATCGAGGATGATCAGGTCCATCGAGACCAGGCCCAGGATCGGGCAGGGCACGCCGCCGACCAGCGCCTGCCCGCGTCCGCTGATCGCCCGGGGGAAGCCGTCGGCGTAGCCGAGGGATAGGGTCGCGAGCCGGCTCGGGGCGGGGGCGGTCCAGCGGCCGTTATAGCCGACGCTGGTTCCGGCCTCGACAGGCCGCACCTGCGCAATCAGGGCCTCCAGCCGTACCACCGGGCGCATCGGGTTGGCGGAGTCCGGCGTCGGGTTGCCGCCGAACAGGGCGTAGCCCGGGCGCAGCAGGTCGTGCCGGGCGCCGTCGAGGAACACGCCGGAGGAATTGGCGAGGGACGCAAGCAGGCCCGGATAGGCCGCCCGGATCCGGGCGAAATCGGCGATCTGCCGGGCATTGACCGGGTCGGCCGG
Source organism: Methylobacterium sp. J-001 (assembly GCF_022829565.1). Lineage (NCBI taxonomy): Bacteria > Pseudomonadati > Pseudomonadota > Alphaproteobacteria > Hyphomicrobiales > Methylobacteriaceae > Methylobacterium > Methylobacterium sp. J-001. Next base: position 57,359 of record NZ_JAKSYN010000214.1, on the reverse strand, counting down.
CTTCTCGGCACTGACGAAGTGGCTGAGCAGCAGATCGATGCCGGCGGCCGCGATGCACGGATCGCCGGCAAGCTCCAGCGCCTCCGGCACCGGCAGCCCCAAGCGGTTCATGCCGGTATCGACATGGAGCGCCGCCGCTCGACGCCCGCCCGAGAAGGCCGCCCATTCGGCGATTTCCTCACGGCTGCCTAGCACCGGGCGCAGGTCGTGCGCCGCGAAGGTCGTACAAGCGCCGGGCGGCAGGCCGTTCAGGATGTAGATCGCGGCCTCCGGCAGGGCGGCCCGGGCCGCGATGCCCTCGGACAGGTGGGCGACGAAGAAGGTCCGGCACCCGGCCTGCCACAGGGCCGGCCCGACCCGGGCGACGCCGCAGCCATAGGCATCGGCCTTCACCACGGCGGCGCAATCGGCCCCCCGGGCGGCCAGCATCCGCCAGTTCGCCGCGATCGCCCCGAGATCGATGGTCAGCCGGGCGCCGTGGGCGCTATCAATCGTTTGGGATTCAGTCATCTACCGGAAGCCTACCGTCCAATCATTCCTGAGCTGACATGCAAGATGCATGAACGGATTTTCGAGACGGATGTCTGTCTGCGGTTCATAGCAAAACAGTTGTCTGCAGAAAAGAAATCGTCCGGCTTGTGAACGGCGGGAGTCCGCCGGAGTAACGCTCGCGGCATGTCGACGGTTGGCACAATGCGTCATTCGGCGTGCGATCTGTTGACAGCGCCGGTGCCACGGGGTCGGCAAACGGATGCTCTACTGATAGGCTGCTTGACAATAGGAATTTATTCAGATAGGGATGCCCTGATTAAGGAGGCTGTACATGCGAAACGATTCAAAAATCGCCTTTGCGGTCGCTAGCAGACAGATAGAGTTATGCTGTCTTGAAATAAGGAGGGCGCTCATCGAAAACGAAATTACATCTAAGGAATACAATCCAAATCAGCCTCGCATTCCTGCAAGGCACACAGGCACTGGGCGATGAACTGACGGCGGAACTACCAACTTATCCCCGCCCCAAAAGATCGTGAATGCTCGCAAGTTACCCCTGTTCTCTCTTGCTGCATCTCAAGAAGACTGTGACGAACAGTATCGCCGCGATTTGATTGTTTGCAAATTTACTGGTCTGCGTGCATGCTACGCCCAAGCTATGGTTAGACTTGTTGCATGCGAGCGCGGGCATTCGATTCCGCCCCTAAACTTCTAAGGACGCTGCCATGATCATCGCAAAAAGAAATCTAGCGGTGCGTTTGCCGTCCGGTGATAACCAAGTGGAGATTTCTATCCATGCTCCAGAATTGCAGGACGGAGTTTGGGCGTGTCGATATCAGATTGGGTGGCCAAATCAAAACAGGGCGAGTTTTGCTGCGGGAGTCGACTCAATTCAGGCCCTTCATCTAGCCTTACAGAAGATTGGTATGGAATTGTATGTCAGTCCCTATCACCTGTCCGGCGACTTAAGGTGGGAAAAAACCGGGGACGGGTATGGCTTCCCGGTGCCCAAGAATGGTCGCGATATGCTCGTCGGTGCAGATAAGTCGTTCGAGGGCTGACGATGGGTGTGTGCTTCTATCCGCGTTGAGTGGGCGTCGAACGCTCGCGCCCAACGGGGTGACCTGCAAAACGCCGCCGCGGCGCCCCAGTCTGGCATTGAGCCGCCCTGTTGCCCCGGCCTGGTCTGATGCACGGACGGCACAGGCCGCACTGGAGGCCCCTCGCCGAGGGTGACGGCCGAGGTTCGGCTTGGTATACTTCGTCTGCGGTCCTGGGGAGCCGCAGGGCCGCCGCGGCATCCCCACTGGTGCCTAAAGTTCACAGATGCCGTTTACCGTCCTGGATCTCGTCGTGCTCGGCATCGTCGCGGTCTCCGCGCTGCTCGCGGCCGTGCGTGGCGTCACCCGCGAAGTGCTGGCGATCATCGCCTGGGTGGCCGCCGCCGCCGTCGCGTGGTCGTTCTATCCGATGCTGCTTCCGCTGGTGAAGCAGCACGTCAACAGCGATACCGTGGCGCTGGTCGCCTCCATCGCGGCGATCTTCCTCGGCACGCTGATCGTCGTCTCGATTATCACCGTGAAGATCTCCGACGTGGTGCTCGATTCGCGCATCGGCGCGGTCGACCGCTCGCTCGGCTTCCTGTTCGGGGCGGGGCGCGGCTTCCTGATCTGCGTGATCGGCTGGGTGTTCCTGTCCTGGCTGGTTCAGGGCAAGGTGCCGGACTGGGCGGCGCAGGCGCGCACGCGCCCGATGCTGGAGAAATCCGGCGACGCCCTGGTGGCCCAGCTGCCTGAGAATCCGGAGGGCTTCCTGAAGCAGTTCAAGAAGCCGAAGGCTGTCACGCCGCCCAACGAGGCGGCCGACGCGCCTGCCGAGACCGATCCGGCGCCCCAGCGCCGCACCGAGACCGCGCCGAGCCCGACGCGACGCTGATCTGCGGCACGCGCCGTTGGTCGGTCTGCGCGGAGCGCCTAGATAGCGGTTCCGGAACCAATCGGATGATATCCGCGACGACCGGCGCGCCGGCCCGTCGCCGCCGGGACTCGTGAAGTGATCGATCGCAGCATGTCCCACTCCGACGCTTATGCCTCCGATTTCGACCTCGACGGCGACACGCTGCGCGAGGAGTGCGGCGTCTTCGGCATCTTCGGGCACCCGGAGGCCTCGGCCATCGTGGCGCTTGGCCTGCACGCCCTGCAGCATCGCGGGCAGGAGGCGGCCGGGATCGTCTCCTTCGACGGCTCGGTGTTCCATTCCGAGCGCCGCCCCGGTCTCGTGGGCGATTCCTTCTCGGACGGCGACACCATCGCCCGGCTCAAGGGCCGCGCCGCCATTGGGCACGTGCGCTACTCGACCACCGGCGGGACCATCCTGCGCAACGTGCAGCCGCTCTTCGCCGAGCTGGCCAGCGGCGGCCTCGCCGTCGCCCATAACGGCAACCTCACCAACGCCCTGTCGATCCGGCGCGACCTCGTGCGCGACGGCGCGATCACCCAGTCGACCTCCGACACCGAGGTGATCCTCCACCTGGCGGCCCGCTCGCGGAAGCCCCGGATCGTCGAGCGCTTCATCGACGCCCTGCAGGCGATCCAGGGCGCGTATGCGATCGTGGCGCTTACCAACAAGAAGCTGATCGGCGCCCGCGACCCTCTGGGCATCCGCCCGCTGGTGCTCGGCGAGCTCGACGGCCGCTACATGCTCGCCTCCGAGACCTGCGCCCTCGACATCATCGGCGCTCGCTACGTCCGCGATATCGAGAACGGCGAGGTCGTGGTGATCTCCGAAGAAGGCGTCGAGTCGATCCGCTTCGCCGACGCCGTGCCGATGCGCCCGTGCATCTTCGAGTACATCTATTTCGCACGGCCGGATTCCTTGGTGAACGGCAAGAGCGTCTACGCGGTGCGCAAGGCCATCGGCCACGAGCTCGCCCGCGAGGCCGCCGTCGCGGCCGATATCGTCGTGCCGGTGCCGGATTCCGGCGTGCCCGCTGCGCTGGGCTTCGCCCAGGAGACCGGCATCCCCTTCGAGATGGGGATCATCCGCAACCACTATGTCGGCCGCACCTTCATCCAGCCGACCCAGTCGGTGCGCGAGCTCGGCGTGCGAATGAAGCACTCGGCCAACCGGGCGGCGATCGAGGGCAAGAGCATCGTGCTGGTTGACGACAGCCTGGTGCGCGGCACGACCTCGGTGAAGATCGTCCGGATGATGCGCGAGGCCGGCGCCGCGGAGGTGCATTTCCGGATCGCTTCGCCGCCGATCACCTACCCGGACTTCTACGGGATCGACACGCCGGAGCGGGAGAAGCTGCTCGCCGCGACGCACGATCTCGAGGCGATGCGCAAGTATATCGGCGCGGACTCGCTCGCCTTCCTGTCGATCCCGGGCCTCTACCGGGCGATGGGCGAGGAGGAGCGGAATACGGCCTGCCCGCAATACACCGACCATTGCTTTACGGGCGACTACCCGACCGGCCTGACCGACCTCTCCATCGCCGGCCCGAAGCGCTTCGCGATGCTAGCCGAAGCGGACTGAGCTGGCACAGAGGGGGCTCCTAAAGGGCAAGCCCTTTGGCGGGGTCCAGGGGCGGCGCCCATGGGCCTTCGCAGAGCTCTGCCCTGCACCCGCAAAAGGTCACGGACCTTTTGAAACCGGAATTTTCCGGTCCCCCTGGCGCGGAAATGCGCTAGGTCCTGATCATGGCTGATCCTCAGAGAAAGCTCGAAGGCCGCGTCGCGGTCGTCACCGGGGCGTCCCGCGGCATCGGGCGGGCTGCCGCCCTGGCCTTGGCCGAGGCCGGCGCCCACGTGGTCGCGGTGGCCCGCACGGTGGGCGCCCTGGAGGAGCTGGACGACGCCATCCGGGCGGCCGGATCCAGCGCCACCCTCGTGCCGTTCGACCTTGCGGATTACGACGCCATCGACCGGCTCGGCGCGGCGATCAACGAGCGCTGGAAACGGCTCGACATCCTGGTCGGCAATGCCGGCATCCTCGGCGCGCTCATGCCGATCGGCCACATCACCCCGAAGGTCTGGGGCCAGGTGATGGACGTGAACGTCACCGCCAACTGGCGCCTGATCCGCTCGCTGGACCCGCTGCTGCGCATGTCCGATGCCGGCCGGGTGGTCTTCGTCTCGTCCGGGGCCGCCTCGAAATGCCGGGCCTATTGGGGGCCGTACTCCGTTTCGAAGGCGGCGCTCGAAGCGCTGGTGCGGACCTACGCGGCGGAGACCGAGACCACCGCGATCCGGGCGATGCTGCTCAACCCGGGGCCGCTGCGCACCGGCATGCGCCGCTCGGCCATGCCGGGGGAGGACCCCGAGACCCTCAAGACGCCCGAGGATCTCGCCCCCCACTTCGTGCGGCTCGCCGCGCCGGACTGGACCGAGACCGGCAAGCTCTACGATTTCCCCACCGATCGGGTGCTGAGTTTCCGCACGCCCGCGTAGAGGGGTCCGGGGCCTGCGGCCCCGGCGGGTTGCGGGCGGAGCCCGCAGAGGTTGGGATTTACGATGATCGACGTCCGCTGCATCTGTGCGATCGGCCTGCGCGGCCAGCTCGGCCTGAACGGGCACCTGCCCTGGGAGGGCAACACCGACCCGCTGTTCGTGGAGGACGTGACGCGCTTCTTCGCGCTTACCATGGGGCACGTGCTGATCGCCGGCCCGAAGACCGTGGCCTCGGTCCCGGACTTCGCCTTCAAGGATCGCACCATCGACGTGATCCGCAGCCACGAGGATCCGGAGCAGGTGCTCAAGCGCTATCCGGGCCGGCGGATCTTCGTGGGCGGCGGCATCGCGGTGTGGAACGTCTACGCCAAGTACATCCAGAACTGGGACATCACGCGCCTGCCCTATGACGGCGAGGCCGACCGCTGGTTCGACCCGGCCTGGCTGGTGGGCGGGGCGCTGCGCTCGGCGTAAGCCGCTGGACAGGTCGCCGGTGTGCTTCCTATCATCGGCTCATGAGCGAGCACAGCGTCCAGGACGCGGAGCGAAACCTCACCGGCCTGATCGACCGCGCGCTCGCGGGGGAGGGCGTCGTGATCACGCGCGACGGGCGACCGGTGGCGACGCTGAACCCGATCCGTCGGGCCGGACGCCCGATCACCGCCGAAGACCTCGATTGGCTCGCCCTGCGGCGCGTGCCGATGCGGGCGCCCATGCAGGATGCCGGGCAACTGGTCCGCGCCCTGCGCGACGACGAGTGGTGAGAGCCTACCTCGACGCCAGTGTCCTGGTCGCCCTGCTGACGGACGACCCGCTGACGGCGCGGGCCGACGCCCTGTTCCGCGCCTTGGCGCCCATCCCCGTCGTCAGCGACTTCGCGGCGGCGGAATTCGCTTCGGCGCTCGGGCGCCGGGTGCGAACGGGCGAGCTCGCCGCCGAGCATGCGCGGATGGCCTTCGCCGATCTCGACCGTTGGAGTGAGGCGGTGGCCGAGCGTGTCGACCTCGGCCCCGGGGATGTCGCCGCAGCCGCGGGCTTCCTGCGCCGGCTCGACATCACGCTTCGAACGCCCGACGCCCTCAACATCGCTCTGTGCCAGCGCGTCTCGGCAACCTTGGCGACCTTCGACGACAAGATGGCTGCCGTCGCCGGCACCCTCGGACTTCCGGTCGCCACCGGATAGGTCGTCGCGCCACCGTCGAAACCCTTCCGGCCGCTGCTATGTGGTGGCGATGGCCCGCCGGAGACGCAGATGAGCGCCCACAGCTATCGCTTCGGCATCGAGGAAGAGTATTTCCTCGCCGATGCCGAGACCCGCGGAACGCCCCGGGGCGACCTCGCTGGCTTCCATGCCCGGGTGAAAGCGGAGCTGCCCGAGACCGGGCGCGAGTTGGTCGCCGCACAGGTCGAGGTCTGCACGCCGCCGCTGGCCAATGCGCAGGCCGCCCGGGACAATCTCGGCGGCCAGCGGGTGCAGCTCGCCGGCATCGCGGCCGAGAACGGCTTGAGCCTGCTCGCCTGCGGCACCCATCCGCTCGCGCGCTGGTCCCGCCAGACCGCCACGGACGGCGAGCGCTACAAGGGCATCCTGTCGGATGTCGGCATCGCGGCCAGGCGGGCGCTGATCTGCGGCATGCATGTCCATGTCGAGGTGCCCGACCCCGACGCGCGGGTCGACCTGATGAACCGGCTGCTGCCGTTCCAGCCGCTGCTGCTGGCGCTCTCGGCCTCCTCGCCGTTCTGGCAGGGCGAGGCGACCGGACTGATGGCCTACCGGCTCAGTGTCTTCGGCGAATTGCCCCGCACCGGCCTGCCCGAGCTCTTCGCCGATGCCGCCGCCCATGCGCGGTTCGTGGAGATCATGACCCGCTCCGGCGCCATCGCGGATGCGAGTTTTTTGTGGTGGTCCCTGCGCCCGTCGATCAAGTTCCCGACCCTGGAGCTGCGCATCGCCGATGCCTGCACCCGGCTCAACGATTCGCTGTGCGTCGCCGCCCTGTACCGCTGCCTGGTGCGCCTGTGCGTGCGCCGGCCCGACCTCAATGCCGGCCTCGACAGCGTCTCGCGGGCGCTGGCCTCGGAGAACCTGTGGCGGGCCCAGCACAGCGGCGTGCGTGCGACGCTGATCGACGAGGCGAAGGCCGAGGCGGTGCCGTTCGCCGAGGCGCTGGAGGCGGTCCTCGCCCTGGTGGCGGAGGATGCGGACGCGCTCGGCTGTGCGGCGGATGTCGCCCGCGCCCGGGCGATCGTCACCGAGGGCACCAGCGCGGACGGGCAGGTCGGGGCGTTCGAGGCGGCGCTCGCCGACGGAAAGGACGAGCGCGCCGCCTTGGCGTCTGCGGTGGACTGGATCGCCGACGCGTCCCGGTGATCACGTCCCTATCACGTCGTCATCGCGAGCGCAGCGAAGCGACCCAGAAATGCGCCACATCCCAGGATCGCGCGCTGTCCTGGGTTGCTTCGCTGCGCTCGCAATGACGGTGCGAGCTTTCGGTTGGAAACGCCTCAGCCCTTGTCGAACGGGTTCTGCGAAGTCCGCAGGCTCAGCCGGATCGGCGTGCCGGGCAGCTCGAACGCCTCGCGCAGGCCGTTCACCAGGTAGCGGGTGTAGGATTTCGGCAGGGCGTTGAGCTGGTTGCCGAACAGCGCGAAATGCGGCGGCCGGCTCTTCACCTGGGTGGCGTAGCGGATCTTGATCCGCCGGCCCGACACCGCCGGGGGCGGGTTGCGGGAGGTCGCCTCGCTCAGCCAGTCGTTGATGCGCGAGGTCGAGATCCGCTTGTCCCAGACTTCGGAGGCCTGCACCACCGCCTGCATGAGCTTGTCGAGGCCCTCGCCGGCGAGCCCCGAGAGCGGCACCACCGCGACGCCGCGCACCTGCGGCAACAGGCGGGTGCAATCCTCGCGCAGCTCCTTGAGCAGGCCCGGCTGGTCGGCGACGAGATCCCACTTGTTCAGGCCGATCACCACGGCCCGGCCCTCGCTCTCGACCAAGTCGATGATGGTCAGGTCCTGCTTCTCGAACGGGATCGTGGCGTCGAGCAGCACCACCACCACCTCGGCGAAGCGCACGGCGCGCAACCCATCCGAGACCGCGAGTTTTTCCAATTTGTCGTCGATCCGGGCGCGGCGGCGCATCCCGGCCGTGTCGTGGAGCTTGATCTTCCGGCCCCGCCACTCCCAATCCAAGGAGATCGAATCGCGGGTGATGCCGGCCTCGGGGCCGACGAGCAGCCGATCCTCGCCGAGCATGCGATTGATCAGCGTCGACTTGCCGGCATTCGGGCGGCCCACGATCGCGACCTTCAGGGAGCGGCCGCCGGGGGCGTCCTCGTCCTCGTCGTCCTCCGGATCGGGCTTGGGCAGGACGCCCTTGAGCGCCTCGTGCAGCTCGCCGAGGCCCTCGCCGTGCTCGGCCGAGAACGGGATCGGGTCGCCGAGACCGAGGGTGAAGGCCTCGTAGGCCCCGGCGAGCCCGGTGCCGCCCTCGGCCTTGTTGGCGATCAGGATGACCGGGCAGCCGGCCCGGCGCACCAGCTCGGCGAAGGGCTGGTCGGCCGGCAGCACGCCGGCGCGGGCGTCGATCACGAACAGCACCACGTCGGCGGCGAGAATGGCCGCCTCCGTCTGCATCCGCATCCGGCCCATAAGGGTCGCGGCGTCCGATTCCTCGAGCCCGGCGGTGTCGATCACCCGGAAGTGGAGGCCGCCGAACGCGACATCGCCCTCGCGCCGATCGCGGGTCACGCCGGGCCGGTCGTCCACGAGCGCGAGCTTCTTGCCCACGAGGCGGTTGAACAGGGTCGACTTGCCGACGTTCGGCCTCCCGACGATCGCGACGGTCGGCATATCCATGGTCTGTCTCGAAATGGTCGAAGAAAAAAATCAGCGCGTGATCGGCGGGGGCGGGGCGGCAACCTCGGGCTTGGCCTCGGTCACGGTGACCGGGCCGCCCGCTACGAGCGCCGCGTAGACCTCGATCCGCTCACGCAGGTTCCGGGGTGTCTCGGGATCGGCGACCAGCTGGTCGAACCAGCGGCCGGCCTCCTCGAAATCGCCCTTCTTCAAGGCCGCGAGACCCAGCATTTCGCGGGCGGTGTGCCGGAACGGCGTACCGGCGGCGAGCCCCTGAAGGTTGGCCAGCGCCGGATCCGGGTTCGCACTGTCGAGGCGCAGCAGAGCGGCGCGCAGGCGCGCCAGATCGCGCAGGCCGTCGCCGAGGCTGGTGTCGCCGGCGAGCGTGTCGAATTCCTTCGCGCCCGCCTCCGGGTCGCGCTTGCTGGTCTCGGCCGCCGAGCGGAACCGGGCGAGCAGGCGGTAACCGGCCGGGCCCTGGACTTCCAGCGCGTCGAAGACCTTGTCGGCCTCCGCAACCTTGCCGTCGCGCGCGAGGCGGTTGGCCTCGTCGAACTGCACCGATGCGGCCTCGGCGGCCACGCGCTGCTGGTTCTGCCAGTACCGCCAGCCGGCGACGCCCACCACCAGCAGCACGGCCAGGGCGATGATCACGCCGCTGTAGCGCTTCCAGATCTGAAGGATCCGGTCGCGGCGATAGTCCTCGTCGACTTCGCGGATGAACTCGTTGTTCTCGGCCATCATATCCCGGCCCGCGCCAATCGGCGGGCCACCTTGCACAGCTATCGAGCCCCGCGCCTAACACACGGGCGCCGGGTTGGCGACAGCGGGCGTGGGACGGCGGTGGCTCTCAGGCGGTTCCGGGCCAGACCGAAACGCCAATGAGCGGGTAATGCAGGTATCGGGCGAAGACGAACCAGACCGCCGTCCCGATCACCAAAGCCAGGATGTCGTTGCGCCAGCCATGCGGGGCCGCGACGGCGCCGCCATGCTGGGCGACCACCGCTCCGGGCGCCAGCGCCCGACGCTTGGCGCTGATCCGCGCCGCCACCGCCCAGGCCAGGAAGCCGCCGAACAACAGGATCGAGCCGAGATCGCCGTTGGCCAGGAGGTGGGCGGTCGCCCAGATCTTCACGGCGAGCAGCATCGGATGCTTGGCCTTGGCCCGGATATGGCCCGGCAGGTAGGCGGCGGCGAGACACACGAAGGCGAGCCAGACGAGCGTCAGGGCGAGGTGGCGCGTCCAGACCGGCGGATCCCAGACCGGGATGTAGCCACTGAGCCGGTAATCGTGGAAGCCGACCCCGATCAGCACGAGTCCGAGCAGCGACAGGGCCGTGTAGCCGAGCTTGTACCGGCCTTCGCCGATCTGGCCGACGACCGTGGCGCGCTGAGAGCGGACCATCGAGAAGGCATGCGTGCCGAGGAACAGCACGAGCCCGAGGATCAGAAGGAGCATGAAGGACTTTCGGGCGACGGCCAGGCAGCAAGTACTCTGTAACGGTTCTCAAGCGAATCTGGCGTGCTTTGTCCAGGCGTAGCCGGGACGCACCCGGATTTCGTCCATGGGCTTGGCGTACAGGATGGCTGGTGCGACGTGCGATGCGCCGCCACTTCTCCCTCCCCCCTCTGTGGGGGAGGGCGGGCCGGCCGTCAGGCCGGGTCGGGAGAGGGGAGCGACGCTTCCGGAGAGGTCGCGTCGCGTGCCACATCCTCCGGCGTCGCGCTGCCCCTCTCCCGACCTCCTTCGGGGGCCACCCTCCCCCGCAGAGGGGGGAGGGATCCGGCAGCGTTTCGCCCCACTCGCAGCCGCCCTCCTACCGCTCCTCCTCATCCCCCCGCCGGCCCGGGCCGCAGCCGAGCCGCCCCTCTCGGCCCTGACCCTGGTCGGGCCGCCATCAATCGTCTTCAAGGCCGGGCGCGATGCCTGCGACGGCGCCGATGTCCCGGACGCGCCGACCCGGGCGTTCCGGAATGCAACCGGGGCTGTGGCCCTGTTCGGCATGCATTATCGCAATCGCGCCCTGCGCGGGCCGGATCTCGACCACCTCAAGCTCGACTGCACGATCGTGCTCGATTCCGGCGAAAAGGCCGATCCGGCGGCCTATGACGACCGGTCCTGGATCACCGCCACCTGGACCGAGGACGGCAAGCGCGTCGCCGCGCTGCTGCACCACGAGTACCAGGCCAACGAGCATCCCGGCCGCTGCCCGGCCGGTTCCTACATGGCGTGCTGGTACAACACGATCACGGCCGCGGCTTCCGCAGATGGCGGGCGCAGTTTCCTGCACCAGAATCCGCCCGTCGTGGTGGCCGGCGCGCCGTTCCGGCAGGAGGTCGACCAGGGCCGGCATCGCGGCTTCTTCAACCCGTCGAACATCGTGGCGGACGGGCGCTGGCGCTATTTCCTGGCCTCGACCACGGGCTGGGACCGGCCCGGCAGCGACCAGGAGGCAGGTGTCTGCCTGTTCCGCAGCGACGACCCCGCCGACCCGGCCCGGTGGCGGGCCTGGACCGGCATCGGCTTCACCGCCGGCTTCCCGGACCCTTACCGCACCACCATCCAGCGGCCTGCCACCTGCCGGCCGGTGGGACCGTTCCCCGGTCCGGTCGGGGCTGTCGTCCGGCACCGCGCCACCGGTGCCTGGATCGCGGTGTTCATGGCCAAGGCCGGTGACGGCTTCGCCGAATCCGGTTTCTACTGGACGAGCTCACGCGACCTGATCGCCTGGGACACGCCCCGCCTGCTCCTCGCAGGCGCGACCCTGTATGACGATCCCTGCGCCGCGACCGCACCGCTGATCGCCTACCCGTCGCTCCTCGATCCGGGGGCGAAGGGGCGCAACTTCGACGATGTCGGCGATGGGGCGCTGCTGACCTACGCCAGCCTGCGCGTCGAGGGCTGCACCATCACCTCCGACCGGGACCTGCTGCGCCGCCCCGTGGCGATCCGGGTCTGGCCCTGATCGCTGGCCCGTTCCGAAAGCCTCGGCCCGTCCGCCGGGACGATGCTGTGTCTTGACGGCTGAGCGCCCGCCGCGCGAAACCGGAACGGCTGCCGCGAGGACCTCATGGACGCAGATATCGGAGGTCCCTCGACGATCCACGACGCGGCTGAGCTGCAGGCGCAGTTCGGTGCCGTCGGCCCCTTCGCCGCCCGCAAGGTGCTCGACCACATCGACGCTTACGCCCGCCGGTTCATCGCGCTCGCGCCGTTTCTGGTGCTGGCGAGCGCCGACGCGGATGGCCAGGCCGATGCCAGCCCCCGCGGCGACGCGCCCGGCGTCGTGGCCGTTCCCGATGCCCGCACCCTGGTGATCCCCGACCGGCGCGGCAACAACCGCATCGACAGTTTTCGCAATATCCTCGAGTGCCCTGGCATCGGGGTGATCTTCTTCGTGCCCGGCATCGACGGGACTCTGCGAGTGAACGGCACCGCCGCGGTGACGCGGGATCGCGCGCTGCTCGAACCGATGCGCGCCCAGGGCACGGTGCCGACGATCGGGCTGATCGTGCGGGTGCGGGAGGCGTTCTTCCATTGCGGCAAGGCGCTGATGCGCGCGCAGCTCTGGGATCCGGCGCGCCACGTCGCGCGCGACACCTTTCCCAGCCTCGGGCGCATCCTGGCCGAGCAGACCGCCGCGTCCGACGTACCGGAGGCCGAAGCCCGGATCGCGGACTCCTATCGGACGCGGCTCTACTGAAGGCTCTGATCCGTCTTCGGGGCTCCGCGCCCAGCCTTGCCGCGCTTCGAAGGGAGGGCGATATCCGAGGTCTTGCGGCGAGAGGATCTGGGATGCCCGAGGAGAGGATACGCCGCCCGGTCGAAGCTGGACCTGCTCCGTCCCGCCACACGGCCGCGCTCGGAGCGGGAGCCGTCGGAGCCGGTGCATTCGGGGCATCCGCGCTGGGAGCCCTGGCGATCGGGGCCGCGGCTTTCGGGGCGGTGGCGCTCGGCGCCTTCGCGATCGGCCGCCTTTCGGTCGGTCGTGCCCGGGTCGGGGCGCTGGAGGTGGCGTCCCTGACGGTGGGATCCCTGGAGATCGATACGCTGACGGTCCGGACGCGGCGCATGCCGGAGTGAGTGCGGAGCCCGGCTCGATCATCGTCGCGGATTGCGGCGGCCGGCACCCGAGGCTGGCCGGCGGGCATCCGATATCGTAGCCTTCCATTCATCAGACGGACATGCCCGCGAGGACAGCCCGCGATGAACGAGAAGACCAAGCCCTTTCGCCCCGGCGACGCGGTCGATGCCCTCGGCGAGACGGCGGGCGATTTCGTCCTGCCGCTCTGTCTACCGAAGCCCAGCCTTCTGATCGGCGAGGATCTCGCCATGATCGTCCTCGATACGATCCATGGCCAGCGGGTCGGGCTGCCCCTCAGCGCGCAAGGGGCGGCGGACCTTCACGCGTTGCTGGCCGAGGCCTTGCGGCTGCTGCAGGCGCGGGACGGCGGTTCGATCCAGTAAGGCCCGAACCGGCCTTACGTCTGGGGTTCGGCATCCGGCTCGGCGCCATCCGAGCGCGCGCCCCGGGCCACCTCCCGCATCGCCGAATCGGGCAGCGGGCGCTGCAGCGTGAGCGCCTCCGGGGTCGGCGCCTCCAGCCAGGCCGCCCATTCCTCCGGCTTGGTCAGCAGCACCGGCATCGCCTTCGGATGGACCGGGCCGACGATCCCGTTCGCCTCCGTGGTCAGGAACGAGAACAGGCGGTGCTCCTCCGCCACCCGGTCCGGGTTCTCGCGCTTGGTCCCGCGCACGCCGGTCCAGGGCCGCCAGATGCCCGCGAAGGCGAAGAGCGGCCGGTCCTCATCGAGCGCGAACCACACGGGCGTCTTGCGCGGCTTCGTGTCGGCGTACTCGCTGAACGCGGTCACCGGCACGAGGCAGCGATGGGCCGGACCGAGCCAGGGGCGCCAATGCGGGCTCGCGGCGTTGCGCACGTTGGTGACGGGATGCTCGCCGAACGCCTTCGGGCCCGGGATGCCCCAGCGCATCAGAGCGAGTTCCCGGCCCTCCGCCCCGTTCCAGACCACCGGTGCCATCTGGTCGGGGAAGATCGCCGGCAGCACCGGCAGGTTTCCGGTGCGGTCGCGGACGGTCCCGAAAGCGCGGCGCAGCGCCGCCGGGCCGGTGCGCAGGCTGTAGAGGTTGCACATGGGGTGTCGGATCGTCCGGGATGCGGGAGCCCACCGGCAACGCCGGCGGATGACGGGGCGATCCGGGCCGGCCGCGCGTTCAGGCGACGCTCTGGGCGGCGGCGCGTAACTGCTGGGTGGCGACGTCCGCCTGTTCGGCGGACCGGGCAATGAGCCCGAGATTGGTGCTGATCGCGCCGACCCCCTGGGCGGCCGTCTGCATGCTGGCCGACATCTCCCGCGTGACGGCGGTTTGCTCTTCGACGGCGCTCGAGATCGCGGTCGCGACCTCGTTCAGCTTCACGATCGTACCCTGGATCGAGCCGATCGCCTCGACGGCGTCCCGGGTCGCCTCCTGGCTCCCGGTGATCTGCGTGCTGATCTGCTCGGTGGCCCGGGCGGTCTGGTTGGCCAGTTCCTTGACCTCGGCGGCGACCACGGCGAAGCCCCGTCCCGCCTCGCCGGCACGCGCGGCCTCGATGGTGGCGTTGAGTGCCAGCAGGTTGGTCTGGGCCGCGATGCTCTGGATCAGCGCGACGACCTCGCCGATCTGCGCGGCCGAGGCGCTGAGGCCGGCGATGATCCGGTGCGTCTCCCGGGCCTGGCCCACGGCCTGCCCGGACATCTCGGAGGCGTGCACCACCTGCGCGCTGATCTCGGCGACCGAGGCGGCCAGTTCCTCGGCACCCGAGGCCACCGTGTGAATATCACCGGTGACATGCGTCGACGATTGGACCGCCTGTCCAGCCTGATGCGAGACGCTGGAGGCGGCGTCCGCGATCGCGTCCAGGTCGCGCGCGAGGGCGCTCTGCAACGCGGCCCGCCGCTGGCGTTCCAGCACCGCTTCGGTGACGTCGGTTGCGAACTTGACGATCTTGATCGGGTGCCCGTCGCGGTCGAAGATCGGGTTGTAGCTGCCCAGGATGAACACCTCGCGCCCGTCCTTGGCGAGGCGCCTGTACTCGGCGGCCTGATACGCGCCGCGGCCCAAGCTGTCCCAGAAGTGGCGGTACTCCGCGCTGGCGCGCTCGGTCGCGTCGATGAACAGGCCGTGGTGACGGCCCTGGACCTCCTCCAGCCGGTACCCCAGGGTGGTGAGGAACTTCTCGTTCGCGGTCAGGATCGTGCCGTCGAGCGCGAACTCGATCACCGCCTGCGACCGGTTGATCGCGGCGATCTGGCCCTCGTACGCGATGGTGCGCATCACCTGCTCGGTGACGTCGCTGGCGAACTTGACCACTTTGATCGGCTTGCCGCCGCGGCCCAGGATCGGGTTGTAGGTCGCCTGGAGCCAGACCTCGCGGCCTTCCTTGCCGACGCGCTTGAACTCGCCGGCCTGGAATTCGCCCCGCCGGAGCGCCGACCAGAAATCGCTGTAGGCCTCGCTCGCGCCATAGGCCGGCGGGACCAGCATCGCGTGGGACTGGCCGCGGATCTCGTCCAGGCTGTAGCCGACCGCGTCGAGGAAGTTCTTGTTGGCGGCCAGGATCGTACCGTCGAGAGCGAACTCGATGACCGCCTGGGACCGGTCCAACGCCTCCAATTTCGATTGAAGGTCCCGCGAGAACAGTATGCCCATCGGCTGTCCAGTCTTCGTGTGATGTCCCGCGAGCCGTGAATCGGGAGTGAGGCGGTCGGAACGAGCATCCACGAAAGCGTAATAACTTTATTGTCTCTAACGCAACGTTAATGTCGCCTGCTGGTCAGAGCGTATCTATGCACCAAAATTTAAATTGAAGCCGGTGTGTATTGTTTTGCTCGATCGACAAAAACTATGTCATCAAGCGCATTGATACAAGATCAGATGGAGATCGGAAAAGAAACTCCGCCCTTAGCGATGCCAGGCATTAAATGTCATGCCGATGAGGCAATCGCTCGACCCGTCGGACGGGGCCGCGCTCCGTCCCCATCGGGTCTCAGGAGGCCGGCACGCGCCGCCGACTCTCCCAAGGCCACGCTTGCTGTTCGGCCTCAGCGCGAGGCCGCCGGCGGCTTGAAGCTCCACAGCTCGGTCGGCAGAGCGATCGGTGCACCCTCCTTGTAGAAGGCCGAATCCTGGATGTGCGAGGTCGTGACGTAGACCGTCCCGTCCGGGCCCTGGCTGAAGGTGTCGGGCCAGCGCAGGCGTGGGTCCTGCACCAGCGTGGTCAGGCCGGCATCCTTGGACGACAAGGTGCGCACCTTGATCGAATCGTCCTGCGGTGAGGTCACGTACATACGGCTGCCGTCGCGGTCGATGAGCAGCCCGTCGGCCGGCCCGTTCTCGCCGACCGTAACGATCTTGCCGGCGAGGCTCTTGTCGGCCAGCGTCTCCGGTACGAGGCTCGCCGAGACCCAGCCGTTGAGCGCGTCGGTGGGCAGGCTGTAGAGGGTCTTGCCCTTGATCGCCTGCCAGTAGAGCGTTTTGCCGTCCGGCGAGAGCGCGATGCCGTCGGCCGAGAACTCGACGCCGCGTCCGTCGGGCCGCCGCAGGGGCTTGCCGTCATAGGTCACGGTGACGGTGGTGTCCGGCATGGTCGCGGGCACGCCGGCGAGCAGGCGCTTGGCCTTGCCGGAATCGATGTCGACCACAACCAGCGCACCCTCGGCGCCGGAATCGGTCAGGTAGGCGGTCTTGCCGTCGGGCGAGATCCGCACGTCGTTCAGGTAGGAGCCCTGCGGGGCGACCGACGGATCGAACGCGATCGTCTTGGCGACCGTGTTGGTCTTCAGGTCGATCGCGACGAGCTTCGGGCCGTCCTTGACGACGGCCGCCATGGCGGGCGCGGCGGCATCGACCACCCAGAGCCGGCCGTGCCGGTCGGCCACGACGCTCTGCACGCAGACGAAGTGGGTTTTGGGATCGACCTCGTCCTTGCGGGCATTGCGCCAGCTATTCCATTCCACGTCGGGGTAAGGGACCGGCTTGCCATCCTTCAACTCCGCCACCGAAACCGGCGAATCCTCGGTCCAGCGCGGGAAGTTCACGAAGATCCGCCCGTCCTGCGCGACCGTCACCCCGGTGACCTGATGCTGGAAGCGCGCGACTTGGGTCAGCGCGGATGATCCGGCGGGCGGCGGCGACGTCGCGGCAACGGGCTCCTGCGCCAGGGCTGGCCAAGCGAGGGTGGAGAGGAGGACAGGCAGCAGGGTACGGGCAACCGGCATCGTCATACGGGATCAATCCTGGGATACAGTGATGGTCGAAGCCCTGGTCCGCGGGGACCGGGGCCATGTCGGCAGCGTTGAACGCGTGGTGCCGGGCTCAGTTCGGGTGGAAGACCACCTTCACGCAGCCATCGGCCTTGTCCCGGAAGGTCTTGTAGAGGTCCGGGCCATCCGCCAGGTTCGTCGAGCGGTGGGTGATCATCGACGTCATGTCGAACTTGCCCTCCTGGATCAGCTTGGTCAGCGTCTCCAGGTAGCGCTTGACGTGGGTCTGCCCGCTCTTGAGGGTCAGACCCTTCTGCACGATGGAGCCCATATTGACCGGCACCGGGCCGCCATAGACGCCCGGCACCGAGACGATCCCGCAGGGCCGCACCGCCTTGATCGCCTCGCCCAGAGCGTAGGGCCGCTCGGTGGAGGTCAGCTTTTCCTGCAGCGTCGAGAGCACGCCGGTGAGGCCGCCATGGCCGGCGCTCGCCTCCATGCCGACGCAGTCGATCACGCCGTCGGCGCCCTGGCCCTTGCTGATTTCCTTGATCCGCTCGAACACGTCCTCGTTCATGAAGTCGATGATGTCGGTGGCGCCGGATTTTTTCGCCAGGGCGAGCCGCTCGGGCACCGTGTCGATGGCGATGATGCGCCCCGCGCCCATGATCTTGGCCGACTGGATCGCGAACAGGCCGACCGGCCCGGCGCCCCAGATCGCGATGATCTCGCCCCCCTGGATCTCGCAATGCTCGGCGCCCTGCCAGCCGGTGGGCAGGATGTCGGTGAGGAACAGGACCGACTCGTCGTCCATGCCGTCCGGCACCTTCATGGGTGCCACGTCGGCCATGGGGACGCGCACGTACTCGGCCTGGCCGCCGGCATAGCCGCCGGTGAGGTGCGAGTAGCCGAACAGGCCGGCGGTCGGGTAGCCGAACTGCGCGGCCGCCATCTCGCCGTTGCGGTTCGAACGCTCGCAGACCGACCAGTTGCCCAGCTTGCACTGGCGACAGGCGCCGCAATTGATGTTGAACGGCACGACGATCCGGTCGCCTTTCCGGAACTTGGTGAAGCCCTGCCCGACCTCGACAACCTCGCCCATGAACTCGTGGCCGAGCACGTCACCGGATTTCATGGCCGGCATCTGGCCGTCCATCAGGTGGAGGTCCGAGCCGCAGATCGCGCAGCTCGTCACCTTGATGATCACGTCGCGGGCATCCTCGATCACCGGATCCGGGACCGTGTCGCAGCGGATGTCGTTCTTGCCGTGCCAGCACAGGGCCTTCATCGCGTCGATTCTCCAAGCTTGGGGAGCAGAGCCGCAGGACGCAGCCTCGCAGGGGCAAGTGCCCAGCCGCCCGGTCAAGTTCCGCTGAGGCGATGCGCTGGGCCCAGCCGCTCGCGACGTCGCCTGTCAGGCAAGACATGCCTGATGCTCCGGTTCCCGCGGCATTCCGCACTCCGGCCTCGTGCCTGAGACGGTCCCGGCGGGGCGAAGCCCATCCGGGGAACCGAGGCTGGACCTCGACCAGTTGTTGACCATCCCAAGCGGGCCCACGCCGCAATGCCGACCCTCCGATGGCCGGCCCCAGGCGGTGCCGCTCGTCCCGTCAAGCGTGCCGTATCCGAGGTTTCATGCCGATCAGCCCGATCCTTCAGCCCGTCACCATCGGTGACTTGACCCTCAAGAACCGGGTGGTGATGGCGCCGCTCACCCGTAGCCGCTCCGACAACGCGGGCGTGCCGCCGGATTTCGCGGCCGATTATTATGGGCAGCGGGCCAATGCCGGCCTGATCATCTCCGAGGCGACGAACATCTCACCCCAAGGCGTCGGCTACGCCTACACACCGGGCATCTGGTCCGACGCGCAGGTCGAGAGCTGGTCCCGGATCGTGAAGACCATCCACGCCAATGACGGGCTGATCTTCCTGCAGCTCTGGCATACCGGCCGGATCTCGCATCCCGAGCTACAGCCCAATGGCGGGCTTCCGGTCTCGGCCTCCGCGATCAAGCCCGAGGGCACCGCCTTCACCCAGGACGGCATGAAGCCCCACGTGACGCCCCGGGCGCTCGAAACCGACGAGATTCCGGGGATCGTCGACGATTACCGGCGGGCTGCGGAGAACGCCAAGCGGGCGGGTTTCGACGGCGTCGAGATCCACTCGGCCAACAATTACCTGCTGGAGCAGTTCGTCCGCGACTCTACCAACACGCGCACCGACCGCTACGGCGGCTCGATCGAGAACCGCCTCCGCTTCCCCCTGGACGTGGTCCGTGCGGTCACCGAAGTCTGGGGTGGCGGTGCTCGGGTCGGCATTCGTCTGTCTCCCGCAACCACGCAGCCCGGCGAGACGCCTCTCGATTCCGATCCGCACGCCACCTATGGCGCCTATGTCGATGCCCTGAATGGCTTCGGTCTGCTCTATGTCCACACCATCGAGGGCGTGACCCAGCAGACCCGCGACGTGCCGGACGGGGTCGATTTCCTCGACCTGCGCCGCCGTTTCAAGGGCGCCTATATCGGCAACAACCAGATCACCCTCGATCTCGCCGAGAAGGAACTGGCCGAGGGGCGGGCCGACCTGTTCAGCTTCGGCCGGCCCTACATCGCCAATCCCGATCTCGTTCATCGCATGGCCAGCGGCGCGCCCCTGGCCGAGGCGCCGAAGCCCTATTGGTACGGCGGCGGCTCCAACGGCTATTCCGACTGGCCGGGCATGAACGGGCCGGTGGCCATTCGGCGCTGATCAGACTGGGAGGCCGCCTTCGAGGGACGCTTGGTCCCAGGAAGGCGGTCGAGCCAAATCTGAAAATGTTTCACGGGAAACATTTTCAGCTTCACGGTTTCGCAATCGGTTTGGAGTCTGCCCACGCTGCCCGACGATAGGGCGGTTTCGGCATCTGAAGCGGACGGGGCAGGCAAGCCCGTCAGACAGGACCATATGGTCCCGCCTCGCCAGAGGGTCCGACGTCGCGGCGATGCGATCTTTGGCATCGACCGCTCGGTAGCCGGCTTCAGGCCGATCGCGCCAACGGTACGGCCGCGCTCGCGCCACCGCGGAGCACGGAGCCGGTGCGAGCGAGGTCGTCGATCGCGCCGAGGATGCCGGTCATCGCATCCCGCGCTGCGAAGGCGTCCCGCAGCGCCGCAGCCTGTTGCCGGAAGCTCGGCTCGTCGAGCACCCGCGTCACCGCCATGCGCAGCGCATCGGCACTCGGCGTGTTGGTGGCCAAGTTGATGCCGGCACCCGACCAGCCGATACGGGCATTCACCTCGGCCTTGTCCTCGGTGAGGCCCGCCGACACGATGGGCACGCCATTCGCCAGAGCCTGCGAGACGCTGCCGTAGCCGCCATTGGTGATGAGAACGCTGACCCGCGGCAGCAATTCCCGGAACGGCAGGAAGCGCGCGACCCGGGTGTTGGCGGGGATCGGTCCCCGCAGCGCCTCGATCGGTCGGCCGCCTGTGGTGGCCAGAACAAGGAGGTCGTCCCGGTCGGCGAGGGCGGTGAGCGTCGGCTCCACCAGCGCACCGAAATCCGCGTTGGCGAGGGTGCCTTGCGTAACCAAAGCCACGGGCTTGCCCTCCGCGTTGGCCCGCTCCAGCTCCGGCCACCAATCCGGCAGATCCGCAGCCGGCGTCGGAGGCTGAAGCAGGCCGATGAAGCGGACGCTTTGGGGCAGGGGGCCGTAATCGTACTCGAAGCCCGGTACGGTCGGCTGAAGGAACAGATCCGGCAGCACGACGACGGAGTGCGGCAGCGAGGCCGGCAAGGGGGGCACGCCCAAGCGGGCAAGCTGGGCATCCGCATAAGCCCGGACGGGGTTGGTGAAAGCCGCATCCATGCCGGCCTTCAGGGCGGCGTAGCGGGCCAGCTCGGTCCGGTCGCGGGCGGGCGGCAGGCCGAGACCGACCGGAGCATGATCGGGCCGGTCAAGGAACAGGAAGCTGATATTGGCGGTGATGATCGGTGGCCGCGGTGCTGTGTCGAGGAGCAGCGGCAACACGCCGAGGAACATGCTGCCGGCCACGATCACGTCCGGCGCGTTCGCGGCGATCAGCGCCTTCAGAGCGGCTGTCTGGACCGGCATGGGATCGATGAACCGCCGTTGGAATTCGTGGCGGAACCGTTCCGGGCCGGCAGGCAACGTTGTCTCGAGGAAGCTGGCGGAGCCGTTGTCCGCGTAGGGCGCAAAGTTCAGGCCGGCCGCCTCGACCTTCGCCTGGAACGCCGGATCGGTGAGCACGATCACGTCGTCGCCCCGGGCGGCGGCGGCGCGGCCGATCGCGAGCATCGGATTGACGTGGCCGGTCAGCGGCGTCGCGGCGATCAGGATCTTCATAGCGGTCTCCTCGGGCGGTGCCGGTATCGCTCCGTTGTCTGGAACCGGCATCCCGCGGGCGGACGCGTCGGACGCGGTCTCACCCATGCGGTCTGTAAGAGAGAATCGCCGGTGAGCTGGCCAAGTTACCGGTGCCGGCCGGGCCCCGTGCGGCAGCGCACAAATCCCACCCCTTCGGCTCGCCGCGGAAATGGACCCTGCGTCCCGGCAGCGGACGAAACGTCAGTCTTGGGCATCTCGAAGCCGGCGCTTCAGGCTTGCGGGCGGAGAGCGTTCACAAGCAAATGCGAATGGTTAATTGGGTCGGTCAAACAAGTATCAGTAGAAAGCCGCCATTGACCTCTAAATTAATTGCCCGACATATCCGCTTATATTGATGCTCAAGAGAACTTAGTTAACGACGACCAATATGGGGCCGCATACCCGTGATCCGCGTATCGTGACGCCAGAATTCGGGGTGGAGGGGCAATGAAGGAGCGCCTGTCGCGTACGGCCGTTGTCGCCGCTCTATGCTTGGCAGGTCGGATCACTCCTGCATATGCAGAGCCTGTCGACCTGAAATGGGATGTCGTCTGCCCGTCGCGCGCGTTTCGCCAGACGGGTGCGGCGTCGCCCATATCCACCTTCGGTCTGCACCGTCCCAGAATCGGCACGGGCCTGGACGCCCTCCTCAGGGGGGATCCATTCGCTGGCTTAGTAACCTGCTTCGGGGGAGGGGCGGCCTTCTCGGGGCTCCTGTCGCCCCCAACCATCGGCTACGCCACGGCCGATTCGTCGTCTGCGCTCAACGGCTCCACGGTCGGCGGGTCGGGCGGCGGCTCGCGTGCGGGCGGGCGCACGGCCGCCGGCCTCGGTGCCGCATTCCCGGACAGGGCCGACGGAGCCATGGCCGGTCTCTTCGCCTTCGAGGCCGGTTTCGGCGATAGCTCCGGGGGCGCTTCCGGCGGTGCCCCCGCGCCTGAGATCAACGCGATGCTGGGTCTCGCGCTGGCGGCCGGCACCGTGGCCTTCCTCCGTCGCAAACGTCGCGCGCCGGCCGCCGCGTGAGCGCCCGAATGGCCGAGCTTCTGACAGGGTGCCGCGGAGGTGGGCCGGCCAAGGCCCCGCGCGCGCACGCCGCGAACCTGCCCGTCCGAGCCGCTCGCGGGAATCTGCTGGTCTTCGGGTGCGGCACGGCCATCTCGGCTGCGCTGCAGCGCCTGCTGCTCGATCCCGATCCTGGCATCCAGCGCCTCACCGAACTCAATTTCGGCGAGGTCTTCGCCACCCTCGCCACCATGGCGGTCCTGTTCAGCGACCGGCACGTCCGCCTCGCGCTGACGCGGGCCGACCGCGCCGTCCTGGTCGCCTGCGCGCTGACCTGGTTCCTGCCCGAGCCGCACGCGATTTATGCCGGCATGACGCTGGCCGCCGCCTGGCTCCTCGCCCGTCGCTCCCAGGATCGCGTGCTGGCCGATATCGGGCAGATCTGGCTCGCCCTGTCGCTCTGCGAGCTGTGGAGCAAGCTCGTCTTCAAGCTGTTCTACCACGCCATCGAACCGGTCGAGGTCGCCCTGATGGCCTGGGCGGGGCGCTTCGCCTATCCGGGTCTGCAGGCGAGCGGCGTCTATCTCAGCGCCCGCCCGGACTGGTCGATCGTCATGCTGGAGGGCTGTTCGGCGTTCCACAACCTCTCGCTGGCGGCCTTGATCTGGCTGTGTGTGCTCAAGATCGCCGGCCGATCGATCCGCCGCGAGGCGCTCGGCGCCCTGGCGGTGAGCGCCGTCCCGGTGGTGGCGATCAACGTCGCTCGGATCCTGGCGATGCTGCCCTCCGCGGAGGCTTACCGCTACTGGCACGACGGGGCCGGCTCGGTCACCGTGGCGCTGGTGTCCGTGGCGGCGTCGCTGCTGCCGATCGTGCTCCATGTCGAGAGGGCGCCGTGCCGGCTCGCGCGACCCGCCTGATCAACGCCGACCGGGCAGGGCTGGTCGCCCTGTGCCTGTTGCTCGCCCTCTCGGCATCGATGCGGGTCCAGGCCTATGCGAACCCGACGCCCCCGGACTGGGCCGACGCGGTCGCTGTCGATCTCGGGAAGGGCGTATTTCTGCCGCGCGCCGAGGCCGTGCGCCGGCTGGTCTGGACCAGCGCCTGCGCGCTGCCGGTGAGGGCCGACTTCGTCGAGCCCTTGCCCCACGGCACCGACACCTCCCTCGCGCCGTTGCGCGATCCCAACGACCGGGTCGCCTACGTCTATCGGGGCCGGACCCTGGATGGTCCCCGGGCCGCGATACAGCTGAGCATCCTGTCCGTCCTGCACCGGGCCGGCGCGGTTCTCGAAATGAACGGCGCCGCGACGCGGCATGAGCTGGCCGTGAAGCTGGTCGTGCCGGCAGGCTGCGACGCCGCGCCTGAGGAGGCCATGGCTGCGCTGCGGCAAGCCCGGGGCTAGGCTCGGGTTTCGGACGCGCGTGCGGAAAGCCGGCCGGCGCTAATCCGCCACGATCACCCGATTCGGCAATTCGTCCGGATCGTGCGGGCCGGCCGGGAGATGCTCGGCCAGGCAGGCGCCGATCCGCTCGACCGCCACGGTGAGGCCGCCCTCGATGTCGCCCCGCGCCAGGGCACGGGTGAGATCGGCCAGGATCCCGTCCCAGGATTGCGCCGGGATGCGCTGCAGCACCCCGAGATCCGTGACAATCTCGGCATGGCGCTCGGCCAGCGACAGGTAGAGCAGCACGCCGGTGCGGGACCGGGTGCGGCTCAGGCCCCGGGACCAGAAGGCCCGCTGCCCGGCCTCGCGGGCCCGGGCGCTGCGCAGCCGGCGCGACACGAGGGCCAGCCGCAGCCGTTCGTTCTGGCTCGCTGCCAGGATGGCGGCCACCAGCGCGGCCTGCGCCAGCAGGATCGCGGTGGCGCTCCAGCCAGTCAGCGCGATCAGCGGCCAGGGCAGGATCAGCGCGGTAATCAGGGCCGCGAGCAGCACCACGGAGCGGTAGGCGCCCGCCCGCCGGCTGATCATCACGACGATCTCGCCGGACGTGCCGGCTTCGGCCCGGGCGACCGCCGCGGCCAGGCGCTCGCAGGCCTCCGGGGGAAGAATGTCGGCGATCCTACCAGTCACCCGAGGATCCCCCACCACCCGACGAGCCGCCCCCGCCGGAGAACCCGCCGCCGAAGCCGCCCGACGCGCCCCCATCCGAGAAGCCGCCGCTCCATCCGCTCGAGCCGGAGCCCGGCAGGAACACGATGCCGCCGCCGCGCCCGGCCGGGCGACCCCCACGGCCGCCGCCCCCGCGGCTCATGCGCCAGGCTACGAAGAGCACGACCAGGAACAGGATCACGAAGACCGCGACCTGACCGGGGTCGACCTCGTCGGCGCGGACCTGCGGCTTGCGCTGCCATTCCTGCGCGTCCCCCGACAGGATTCCCAGGATTCCGTCGATGCCGGCATCGATCCCGCCGTAATAATCACCGGTCTTGAAGCGCGGCGTGATCGCGCTGGCGATGATCACCCGCGACAGCGCGTCGGTGAGCGCGCCTTCGAGCCCGTAGCCGACCTCGATCCGCACCTTGCGCTCGCTCGGCGCCACCAGCAGCAGCGCGCCGTTGTTGGTCTTGGCCTGCCCGAGCTTCCAGTCCCGAAACAGGCGGTTGGCGAAGTCCTCGATGGTCGTGCCCTGGAGGTTGGGCACGGTCGCCACAACGACCTGGTCCGAGGTCTTGTCCTCGTGCCCCTTCAGCTTGGCCTCCAGGGCCGTGCGCTGATCCGGTGTCAGGATGCCGGCGCCATCTACCACGCGGCCGGTGAGCGGCGGGAAGGTCAGGTCGGTGGCGAGCGCTCCGACCGCGTAGACCGCCAGACATGCGAACAGGACGACCAGCGCGAGGAAGAGCCGCACCAGCGTCCCGGTGCTCAAGCCCATGAGACGCATCTAGAACTTCACGTTCGGCGGCCGGTCGGCATTCGGGGTTGCCGAGAACGTCTCCATCGGCTTGGCCTCGGGATACAGGATCGCGGCGATCCAGCGGCCCGGGATGGTGCGCAACTCGGTGTTGTAGGCCTGGACCGAGCCGATGTAGTCGCGCCGCGCCACGGCGATGCGGTTCTCGGTGCCTTCGAGCTGCGATTGCAGGGCCAGGAAGTTCTGGTTCGACTTCAGGTCGGGGTATTTCTCCACCGTGACCAGCAGGCGCCCGAGCGCCCCGGAGAGCTGGTTCTGGGCGTCCTGGAATTCCTTGAATTTCTGCGGATCGCTCACCGTCGAGGCGTCGACCTTCACGCTCGACGCCTTGGCGCGGGCTTCGGTGACGCCGATCAGCACGTCCTTTTCCTGCTGGGCATAGCCCTTCACGGTCTCGACGAGGTTCGGGATCAGGTCGGCTCGGCGCTGGTACTGGTTCTCCACCTCGCTCCAGGACGACTTGGCCTGTTCCTCCAGGGTCGGCACGCGATTGATCGCACCGCAGCCTGAGAGTCCGATGGCAACCAGGAGGATCGTGAGCGCGCTCAGCAGGCGCGCCGCCGCGGAGGTTGGGCGCAAGGCGCCGGCATTCAGCATCGAAACCATTCAGGGTAACTCCCGTCCGGGCGAGGCCCGGTACACCGATCACAGTTCCGCGAGATAAGCGCTCACGTTGTCAAGGTCATGGCCCCGGCAACGGGCGGGACGGGCGCGCGTTCGAGACATCATGCGCGCGCATCGTCCCGAAGGTGGTTGCCGGCTTTCGGGAACGGACGATGCCTGATCAATGCGTGAGACCGCACGGAGACTCGGGATGGATGCAGAACTCGCCGACCATGTCAGGGCCGCCGCGGCAGCGGCGCGGCGCCACGCGCTGGCCTTCCGGGCGCCTGTGGACAAGGACGCGCTGCCCTGGTCGGTGATCGAGGCCTTCGACGCGAAAGTCCGCGGCCATGTCGAGCGCGACCGGCGGATCGAGGAGGAGCGCGACCGGGTGCTGATCGCCGCGGTGAACCTCGCCGAGACCCCCGTCGAGGAGGGGGAGGACGCGATCGCGGCGGCCCGCGCCCATCTCGTCGATGCGATCGCCTACCTGGAGCAGGCGGTCCTGCGCTTCGGCCTGGTCAACCGACAGGGCGCGAAGCTCGGCCACGGCGCATACGGCCAGCCGGTCGGCGCGCGGGACTGGCGCGGCCCCCAGGAGACGGCCAAGAAAGGATCCTGAGCATTCCCGACACGCTCCCCACCGCGGCCACCCTGAGCCGCCTCGATCTCAAGACGCTGCGTCTGTTCGCGGCGATCTGCGAGGCGGGGACGCTCAACGGCGCGGCGCGGCGGGCCGCCATTGCCCCCTCGGCGGTGAGCAAGCGGCTGGCCGAGCTGGAGCGCGCCCTGGGTTGCACGCTGCTCACTCGCGAACCGCGGGGGATGCGCCTGACACCGGCCGGCGAGACCCTGCTGCACCACACCCGCCGGATGCTGGCGAGCGCCGAGCAGATGGCGCTCGAACTCGCCGAGCACGCGCACGGGGTGCGCGGCTTCGTGCGGATGCTCGCCAACCTGTCGGCCATCGTGCAGTTCCTGCCCGAGGATCTTCAGGTCTTCCTGGCCGCGCAGGAGCGGATCCGCGTGGACCTGGCCGAGCGGCCGAGTGGCGGCGTGGTGCTCGGCGTCGAGGAGGGCGTGGCCGATCTCGGGATCTGCGCCGGCGGCACCGATACCCGCTCGCTCGCCGCCTACCCGTATCGCGGCGACCGGCTGGTCCTGGTCATGCCCGCCGACCATCCTCTGAGCGGGCGCGCCGCAATCGCCCTCGCCGACACCCTCGACTACGATCATGTCGGCCTGCACGTCGAGAGTTCGATCTACGCGGCCCTGCGCGACGAGGCCCGGCGCCTCGGACGCCCGCTGCGCCTGCGGATCCACGTGCCGAGCTTCGACGGGATCTGCCGGATGGCCCAAGCCGGGATGGGGCTCGGCACGATCCCCGAGGGGGTCTACGCCCTGCTCGGGCCGCAGATGCGGCTCGCCGCGGTGCCGCTGACCGACCCGTGGGCCACGCGGACGCTCACCCTGGTGGTCCGGCCCGGCGCCCTGCCGCCCGCCGCCGCCCTGCTCCTCGATCACCTGCGCACGGCCGGGGGTTAGGGCGAGCCTGCGTTCGCATCTGGAGAACGCAGGCTCGTGCATCGCGTTTGGACATCGCCCGCGTGACGGTCCTATCCTGTCCGCAAAGACAGGGAGAGAACGACGGTGTCAGGTCCGCTCAGCGGGATCCGTGTGCTGGAACTCGGCCAGCTCATCGCCGCACCCTTCGCCACCAAGCTCCTGGCCGAGTTCGGTGCCGAGGTGATCAAGGTCGAGGCGCCGGAAGGCGGCGACCCCCTGCGCACTTGGCGCAAGATGCACGGCGATACCTCGCTGTGGTGGTATCTCCAGTCGCGCAACAAGAAGTCGATCGCCGTCAATTTGAAGACGCCCGACGGGCTCGACATCGTCAAGCGCCTCGCCGCGAGCGCCGACGTGGTGGTCGAGAATTTCCGGCCCGGCGGCCTGGAGAAGCTGGGTCTCGGCTGGGACGTGCTCTCGGCCCTCAACCCCAATCTCACGATGGTCCGCATCTCCGGCTACGGCCAGACCGGGCCGTATCGCGACCGGCCGGGCTTCGGCGCCATCGGCGAGGCCATGGGCGGGTTGCGCTACACCACCGGCTCTCCGGACAGCCCCCCGGCCCGGGTTGGGGTCAGTATCGGCGACACCTTGGCCTCGCTCCACGGCGTGATCGGCGCGCTGATGTCGATCCTGAACGTCAAGGTGAACGGCGGCGCCGGGCAGGTGGTCGACGTCTCGCTGGTGGAGAGCGTCTTCAACGTGATGGAGAGCTTGGTCCCCGAATACGACCTGCTCGGCGAGATCCGCACCCGCACCGGCGGCGCGCTGCCCGGCATCACCCCGTCCAACACCTACCCGACCCAGGACGGCGGCTACGTCGTGATCGCCGGCAACAGCGATCCGATCTTCCGCCGCTTGATGAAGGCGATCGGCCGCCCCGACCTCGCCGAGGATCCGCAGATGCGCTCGAATGACGGCCGCTCGCAGCACGCCGCCATGCTCGACAGCGTGATCGGGGACTGGTCGAAGGCCCGAAGCGTCGACGACGCCCTGGCTGCCCTCGACGCCGCAGACGTGCCGGCCGGACGGATCTACTCGGTGGCCGACATCGTCGCCGATCCGCACTACCAGGCCCGCGACATGATCCTCGAAGCGGAACTGCCCGGCGGCACGCAGGTGAAGATGCCCGGCATCGTGCCGAAGCTCTCGGGCACCCCCGGGGCGGTGCGCTGGCAGGGGCCGGCGCTCGGCGCCCACACCGATGCGGTCCTGGCTGATCTCGGCCTCGACGCGACCGCGATCCAGACGCTGCGCGACGCGGGAGCGGTCAAATGAGCGACGCCACGATGCTGGTCCAGGAGGTCGCCCCCCGCGACGGCCTCCAGATCGAGGCGGCCTGGGTCGAGACCGCCGAGAAAATCGCCCTGGTGAACGCGCTCTCGGAGGCGGGTTTCTCCCGGATCGAGGTCTCATCCTTCGTCTCGCCCAAGGCGGTGCCGGCCCTGCGCGACGCCGCCGACGTGTTCGCCGGGATCCGCCGCCGGCCCGGCACGGTCTACGTGGCGCTGGTCCCGAACCCGAAGGGCGCCGAGCGCGCGCTCGCGGCCGGGGTCGACGAGATCAACCTCGTCGCCTCCGTCAGCGAGACCCACAACCGCGCCAATATGGGCATGAGCCCGGACGACTCGATCGCCGGGTTCTCCCGGATCATGGAGACCGTGAAGGGCGCGTCGGTCCTGACCAACGCCACGGTGGCGACCGCCTTCGGCTGCCCGTTCGAGGGCGATCAGCCGGTCGACA
Organism: Methylobacterium sp. J-001; assembly: GCF_022829565.1. Lineage (NCBI taxonomy): Bacteria > Pseudomonadati > Pseudomonadota > Alphaproteobacteria > Hyphomicrobiales > Methylobacteriaceae > Methylobacterium > Methylobacterium sp. J-001. The sequence continues at coordinate 28,092 of NZ_JAKSYN010000214.1, read as the reverse complement.
AGGTCGTCGCGCAGGTCGAGCGCTACCGCGCGCTCGGCATCACCGGCGTGACGCTGGCCGACACCACCGGCATGGCCAACCCGCGCCAGGTCGAGCGGCTCGTCGCTCGGGTGCTCGCCATCGTCCCCGCCGAACACCTGACGCTGCATTTCCACAACACCCGCGGGGTCGGCCTGGCCAACGTGCTGGCCGCCTGGCAGGCGGGCGCCCGCCGCTTCGATGCGGCGCTGGGCGGCCTGGGCGGCTGCCCGTTCGCCCCGGGCGCCACCGGCAACATCTGCACCGAGGATCTGGTCAGCATGGCCCACGAGATGGGGATCCCGACCGGCCTCGACCTGCCGGCCCTGATCGCCCTGTCCCGGGACCTGCCGCGGCTGGTCGGCCACGCGGTGCCCGGCCAGGTCGCCAAGGCCGGCCGCCCCTGCGATCTCCACCCGGTCCCCCGGGCTGCCTGACCGCACGGTGGGCTTAGCCGGATGCATCGGGGGCTCCGCCCCCGAACCCCGCCAAAGGGCTAAGCCCTTTGGAAACCCGTGACTTGAGACACCGTGCGAGGAAGCCGCCCGTCTGAAGGCGGTCCCGCGCAGCTGCCCCCCGTCTTCAACGGGCGGACCTAATCGAGGGAGGAACACGATGGCCATCGCGGTGACCGGCGCGCCCGCGCGCCCAGAGGACGTGACCGAGGCCGGCATCGTCCGGAAGGTGGCGTGGCGGCTGATGCCGCTGATCATGGTCTGCTACCTGTTCGCGTTCTTCGACCGGATCAACATCAGCTTCGCCAAGTTCCAGCTGCAGAGCGACCTCGGCTTCAGCAACGTCGCCTACGGGCTCGGTGCCAGCATGTTCGTGGTCGGTTACGTCATCTTCGAGGTGCCGTCGAACCTGTTCCTCTACCGGGTCGGCGCGCGCCGCTGGATCGCCCGGATCATGATCTCCTGGGGGATCGCCACGGCGCTGATGATCTTCATCCGCACCGAATGGCACTTCTACACCCTGCGCTTCATCATCGGCGCCATGGAGGCGGGCTTCGCGCCCGGCATCCTGTACTACCTGACCCTGTGGTTCCCGGCCTCGCATCGCGGGCGGATCACCTCGTTCCTGTTCGTGGCGTCGGCCTTCTCAGGCATCGTCGGGGCGCCGGTCGCCGGCCTGATCCTCGGCGGGCTCAACGGCGTCGCCGGGCTCGCCGGCTGGCAATGGCTGTTCCTGGCCGGCGGCCTGCCCTGCCTCCTGCTCGGCGCCCTGGTGCTGATGCGCCTCGACGACCGGATCTCCGATGCGCGCTGGCTCTCGGAGCCGGAGAAGGCGCTGTTGTCGGCCCGGATCGCCCACCACAACCGCGAGATCGGCGACCATTCGCTCCTCGGGGCGATCCGCCAGCCGGGCTTCCTGATGATCGGGCTCGTCTACTTCCTCCTCCAGATCGGCTCCTATGGGCTGAACTTCTGGGGGCCGGACCTGATCAAGACCGCGAGCGGCAGCAGCGCGGCCTATGTCGGCTTCCTGACGTCGGTCCCGTATATCTGCGGTGCGATCAGCATGGTGGTGGTCGGACGCCTGTCCGACGCGTCCGGCGAGCGGCCGAAATTCGTTGCCGGGCTGGCGATCGCCGCCGCCATCGGGTTCTTCACCGCCGGCCTGTTCGACCGGCAGATCGTGCCGTTGATGTTCGCGCTGGCGCTGCTGGGGGCCGGGATCGTCGCTTCGATCCCGACCTTCTGGACCCTGCCGGCCAAGCTCGTCACCGGCGTCGGCGCGGCGGGCGGCATCGCACTGATCAACACCCTGGGGCAGCTCGGCGGCATCGTCAGCCCGGTGATGGTCGGCTGGGTCAAGGACCTGACCGGATCCACCACGCCGGCCCTCTACGTCATCGGGTCCCTCTGCCTGGTGGCCGCCGTCCTCCTGCTGTTCGCGATGCCGGCAAGCCTGCGCCGGAGCGACCGCGGCCCTGAATAGGTGCGGCGGGCGGCTAGAGCCATTCCCGATCGCGCTGCGACCGGGAATGGCTCTAGGTCTTTGATTTGACGCGCTCGTTCACGCCGAACCGGTATTCACTTCGGCGACGAGCGCTCTAGTGCCCGGCCAGTCCGACGGCGTGCCGGAACTCGCCGGGCGCTAGGCCGAACCGGTCCTTGAACCGGCGGGAGAAATGGGTGCGGCTGCTGAAGCCGCAGCCGCCGGCCAGGGTACCGACGGTGATGTGGGCGCAGGCCGGGTCGGCGAGGCGATCCGCTGCGACCTCCAGCCGGCGCTGCCAGATCCAATCCGAGACGTGCTGGCCGCGCGTGCGGAACAGGTCCCGGAGCCGGTGCAGCGACACGCCGAGTGCGGCTGCGACCTGGGGCGGGTCGAGGGTCGGGTCGCCGAGGTTGGCCTCGACATGCGCCTTGGCCCGCTGGACCAGAACGGAGTCGCTGAGCGGCAGGGGCACGTCCCGGGCCATCCGTTCGGCGATGCTGGCCACGATCAGGTCCACGCCGATCGATCCCATGCGGACCGCCGTCGCGGCATCGAGTTGGTAATGCATGCGGCTCAGCTCCACGAAGAAGCTCATCGCCAGGGTCGCGGTGGCCAGCTCCGAGCCTATGGTCAGGGCCGCGTAGTGCCGGGCCGGGCCGAGCGCGCTCTCCAGACGTTCGCGGGGCATCTTCAGGTACAGGGACTGATTGCCCGGGCTCGTCGTCATCACCGTCGGCTGATGCTCGATCACCACCAAATCGCCCTGACGCTGGGCCGTTGCCCGATCCCGCTGCTGGACTTTCGTCATGCCGGCCAGCGTGAAGCCCACGCTGATGCAGCCCTCGTCACCGAGACGGCGGATCGCGCTCGGCGTCGCCTCGCTGCGCAGCGGGCCCTCCGACACCCGGGTCATCGTCAGGGGACCCAGCGTGGCGATCTCGAGCTTGGCCTCGAAGGGCGCGGCGTCGAGTTGCTCCTGCTCGAGCGGAAGGCGTTGCTCCTCAAGCATCTCGAGCCAGCGCTCGAACCTTGATTTGATCGGCAGCCTCTCGGTCGAAAACAATAATTTCATAAATATTATTCCATTCTTGTTGGTCGATCTCGCGAAATGAATTTGCGATGCGCTTTCGCAGAATGATCTATGGCTTTTGATTTTTCGTCGATTTTTTCTGGATAAGAACGAAATATCTGCTCTGAAAGGCGGCGTTTTTATTTGGTTGATTCCGCGTCTTCATATCAAAAACGACCTGGATTATGCAATACGGCACCGCAGGCACCTGCGGCTCCGGGTCTGGCAGATGGAGCCTGCCACGCTCATTCTCGCCCTGTCCGGGACGGGTCGCAGTTGGGAAGGCTGCGCTGGAGCAGGCGAAGTGCTCGCGCGGCGTCGATGGCACTTCTGCCGGTGTCCCAATGTCCTCAACGACTTTGGCGCAGCCGAACCACAGCCCCTCAAGCCGTGCGCAAAAGGGCCGCGTGTCGGTATTCGCTGGGCGGCATGCCGTAGCGTTCCCGGAAGCGGCGGGAGAAATGCGCCTGGCTGGCAAAACCGCAGCCGAAGGCCACCGCACCGATCTGTATGTGCGCGCCGCTCGGGTCGGCCAGCCGTTTGGACGCCGCCTCCAGCCGACGCTGCCAGATCCAGTCGGAAATGTGCTGGCCGCGCTCGTGGAACAGCTCCTGAAGCCGACGCAGCGACACACCCACTGCCGCGGCGAGTTGCGGCGGATCGAGGGTCGGGTCGCCGAGATTGGCCTCGACGAACGCCTTGGCGCGCTGGACCACGACGGTGCCGTGGAGCGGCTGCGGCACGTCCTTGGCCATCCGCTCGGCGATGCAGGCCACGATCAGATCGACGCCGATCGTCGACATCCGTTCCGCCGCGTCGGGATCGAGCCGGTGGCGCATCTGGATCAGCTCGCGGAAGAAGGCCGATGCCAGGCTGCTCGAAGCCAGCTCCGCGCCCATCGACAGCGCCGTATAGAGCCGGGTCGGGCCGAGCATGCTCTCCAGGCGCTCGCGCGGCAGCTCCAGGAACAGGGATTGGCTGCCGGGGCCGGTCGTCACCACGGCGGGCCGATGGTCGAGCACGACGATGTCGCCGGGTCGCTGCACCGAGTCTCGGCCGTCCTGAAGGCAGGACGACGCGCCGGCGAGCTTGAACACCACGACCGCCATGCCGGCCCTGTCGTGCTGGCGCGCGGCCTGGGGCGTCGTCTCGCTGCGCAGGGCGCCCTGCGTGACGCGGCTCATGTTGAGGGAGCCGACATTGGCGACCTCGATCCTGCCCGCGAACGGCCGGTCGTCCAGCCGCTCCATCTTGATCGGCACGAGCCGTTCGAACAGCACCTCCCGCCAGATCTTGAAGCTGTTCTGCGGGTGGAGGCCGTCGGTCGAAAAAACGGGTTGCACGGGTCCTGTTCCCTGGCGATGCCGGGTAGCGCGGTGGCCTACGGAATGCTTTCAAATGCGGCGTGGCGATACTCGCGGGGAGTGCTGCCGTAGCGCTCTTTGAAGCGGCGGGAGAAATGGGCCTGGCTGGCGAAACCGCAGCCGAAGGCCAGTGTGCCGATCGGCAGGTGGGCGCTGCCCGGGTCGACCAGGCGCCCGGTCGCGACCGCCAGTCGGCGCTGCCAGATCCAGTCGGAGATGTGCTGGCCGCGCGCGTGGAACAATTCCTGGAGCCGGCGCAGGGAGACGCCCACCGCCGCGGCGAGTTGCGGCGCGTCGAGGGTCGGGTCGCCGAGATGGGACTCGACATGCGCCTTGGCGCGCTGGGCCACGACGGTGCCGTCCTTGCCGTTGCGCTGGATCAGCCCGCGCGTCGCCTCGCTGCGCATCGCGCCATGCGAAACGCGGGTGAGCAGCAGAGGGCCGACGCGGGCCGCTTCCAGCTTGGCGGCGAACGGACCGTCATCGAGGCGCGCCTGCTCGAGGGGGACACCACGCCCGACCAGCGTTTCCCGCCACCGCCGAAAGCTCTGCGAGGGGTTAAGCCCGTCGGTCGAAAACAATGCTTTCATAAGTAAATTTTTTTATCGACCGGCGTTTCGCGCGGCGGGGACAAGGGATCCGCGTCTTCAGACAAGCGCCGCCGGACACATATTGTATATTGTTTCCAGCCTCAAGGGATGCACTGAAGCAACTTGAGGTTTCCGTGGCAACCCGGCCGCGGCGGGCCATCCTGCGGCGATCGATCACTGGGGCGGACCTTCGGGCCGTCGATCGATCACCAGGGGTATTCATAGCGAAATTTTGAACAGTGACCTCCGACATGATCAACCCGTCCGAACCCCGCTCATCCTTCCTGCTTGAGAAAGTCGGCGCGATCGTCGCCGCCTACGTGTCGCGAAACCCCGTGGGGGCTGGGGAATTGCCGGTGCTGATCGACCAGGTTCATGCGGCGATCGCGGTGCTTCACAAGAACCCGGCCGGATCCGCCACGGCCTGGAACGGCCCGTCCGCCGCACAGATCGAGGCCTCGATCGGTCAAGACGGCCTGATCAGCTTCATCGACGGCCGGTCGTACAAAACGCTCAAGCGCCACCTCACCGCCAACGGCCTGACGCCCGAGCGCTACCGGGCCAAGTTCGGCCTGCCCGCCGATTATCCGATGGTCGCTCCGGGCTACGCCGCGCGGCGCTCCGAGATTGCCCGGGCGATCCAGCTCGGCAACCAGGTCGGTTGAGCGATGGCCTGCGCCATGACCCGGCCTGTCCATGGGCTTTCCGAGATGGACCGCTCCGCGGCGATCCTGGACCGCATCGCCGATACGCTCCACCTGCCGGTCGCCGCATTCTTCCCGGATGAGCCGGAACCGAGTGAGATCGTGGTCCAGGCGGCGGACCTCGTGACGGCCTTCATGGCGATCGAGACCGTCGCCGCACGCCGGACCTGTCTGGCCTATGTGCGCGCCATGGCGCGCCCCTGAGACGTCCCGAATAGCCGGGACTGAAAGCGACAGGGCCGCTTCCGCCGATCGCGGAAACGGCCCTGCCTGTCTGAACGCCCGCCCGGGGGGCGGGATTGCCGCGTCAGAACACGTAGCGCAGGATGTAGAACAGCACCGCCGCCAGGGTGATGGCGGCCGGCAGGGTCAGCACCCAGGCGAGCGCCATGTTGCGCACCGTGGCCATCTGCAGGCCCGAGCCGTTGGCCGCCATCGTGCCGGCGACGCCCGACGACAGGATATGCGTGGTCGAGACCGGCAGGCCGTACAACTCGGCGAGCCCGATCGTGCCCGCGGCGACGATCTCGGCCGACGCGCCCTGGGCGTAGGTGAGGTGGGTCTTGCCGATCCGCTCGCCCACCGTCACGACGATGCGCTTCCAGCCCACCATCGTGCCGAGGCCGAGCGCCAGCGCGACGCAGACCTTCACCCAGCCCGGAATATAGCGGGTGCCGTCGTTGAGCAGCCCGGTATAGCTCTTCAGGGTCGCCTTCTCGGCCTCCGACAGATCGGCCCCGGCGGCCGGCAGCAGCCGCACCGCGTCGGCGGCGAGGTACATGTCGCTGCGCATGTTCTCCGTCTGGGCGGCCGGCACCGTGCGGATCGCGCCGTAGTTCTTCACGCTGGTGGCGATGCCGGTCGAGAGCGCGGCGAGCGCGGCGTAGACCGGCGGCTTGTTCAGATCCTTGGACTTCAGCGCGTCCGTCACCGTGTCGCGGGCCTGCGCAACTTCCGGCAGGGCCGTCTCGCCGGCCCGGGTGGAGAAGACTTGGCTCGCCGCCATCGAGGTCTGGATGAAGGCCGGGGTCGTGGAATCCGACATGGTCCGGTTGAGCGCGTAGGCCGTCGGGGCGGCGCCGATCAGGATCAGCATGATCAGGCCCATGCCCTTCTGCCCGTCATTGCCGCCGTGGAAGAACGACACCAGGGTGCAGGTCAGGATCAGGATGCCGCGGATCCACACCGGCGGCGGCGCCTCGCTCTGGGGGGCCTCGTAGAGGTCCTTGCGCCGCACCGCGAATTTCAGCGCGAGCAGCAGCAGCGCCGCGAGCACGAAGCCGCAGACGGGCGAGAACAGCAGGGCCTTGAAGACGTTGAGCACCTGGTTCCAATCCACCCCGGCGGTGCGGGTGCCGCCGTTCATCAGCTGGTTGGCGAGGCCGACGCCGATCACCGAGCCGATCAGCGCGTGCGACGAGGAATTGGGCAGGCCGAAGGCCCAGGTCCCGAGATTCCAGATGATGGCGGCGAGCAGCAGCGCGAAGATCATCGCGTAGCCGGCCCCCGAGCCGACATGCAGGATCAGCTCCACCGGCAGCAGGGTGACGATGGCGTAGGCCACCGCGCCGGAGGACAGCATCACCCCCAGGAAGTTGAAGAAACCCGACCAGACCACCGCCACCAGCGGCGGCATCGAATGGGTGTAGATCACCGTCGCCACGGCGTTGGCGGTGTCGTGGAATCCGTTCACGAACTCGAAGGCGAGGGCGATCAGAAGGGCCAGCCCGAGCAGCGCGAAGGCTCCGTAGGCCAGGGGCGCTTCGCCGACCGCGTTCATGTCGGTGACGAGGCTCACCACCGCGTAGCCGAGGCCGGCCACCAGCACCGACAGGAAGGCGATCACGCCGGCCATCGGCGTCCCGGATTCGAGGCGCGGACTGCCTTCGGGCCTGACTCTCGTTATGGGCGGCGACATTACGGCGGAATCGGACATGGGCCCTCGCGTTGACTCGTCTTCGGAAGCGAGGCGGGATTAGGATTGCGGGATGACGGTTCAGTGACGTTTTACAGGTCGGATTCGACGAAGCATTATATTCGTTCGTCTTCTGCAAATGATCCGAAGATATTAATTGGGACGAGGTCTAGTCCGTCTTCCCAAAGCCTTGGGCCCAGGTATTTACTGATCGGGCGCCGGCCAGTCCGTGTGCCGAAATCAGACATCCAACCGCGGATCGTGCGAGCCTGAAACGAAGGATTCGCGTTGCGCCAGGCGCCGCGCGGGAAGATTTTTTGGCCGGATTTCAGATCGATGCTTAGGGTATTGCCGGTAAGAGTCACAACAGATTTGTGCCGGCTAAGATATGGATCTGTTGCAAGTGGGATACAATTGACGATTCAAGTTATTATGACTTCATTATGACGCATGCGACCGTGTCGTTTCCGCTAAATCACCCGCCGCAGGCCGAATGGCCGCAGGCTTGGGGGCCGGGAATGAAACTTTGCTACGGGGTCTCGATCGCGACCTTGATGGTCGCTGCATATAGTTCGGGTGTGCAGGCGCAGACCGCCAACACGACTGCATCGGATGTCAACGTCCTCAATCTGCTGGCCCCGTTCCTGTCGCTCAATGCGACGGCGGCCGGGCAGGCGACGCTGGACTTGAACCTGGCGCAGACAGCCGTGCTGAATAACGGCGCCGGGCTCGCCCGGCAGCAATTGGCGATCAGCGACAAGAACCTCCTGGCGTCGGCCAGCAACAACCTGTCCTCGGTAGGGCTCGGCTCTTATGGCGTTGCCGCCAATATCGGCGGCGGCCTCCCCGGCCAGAATCCGATCAACGGCCGCGTCCCGCAGCAGCGCATCGGCGGTCTCGGCCCGCAGCTCGGGCCGATCTTCCAGCGTGGCCTCGCCCAGGGCACCAACGGCGCGCTCGGCAGCGTGATCAATCTGCTGGTCGATGCCAACACGTTCACGGGCAACAACCTGGGCGTCGCCAAGAACTACTTTGCCAACGGCGCGGCCAACAACCCGAGCGTGACACCGGCCAACTACGTGGCGACACCCGCCGTTGCGCCGGCGGGCTATAGCCTGCCCAGAGCCAACGGCCTGCCCAACACCATCAACAGCGTCTACGACCTCGGCTACGGCGTCACGAACACGCAAGCCGGCCAGGACGTCTATGGATCCTCCCGGCCCGTTCAGGTCGCGCCGAGCCGCTTCAATGCCTTCGACCCGACGGCGCTCAACGGCATCGCCACCAACCCGTCCTTCCCGAGCGGGCACACCACCTACGCGTATACGAGCGGCTATCTGCTGGCGATGCTGGTGCCGCAGCAATACCAGAGCCTGCTGCTGCGCGCGTCCGAGTACGGCGAGAGCCGTATCGTCCTCGGCGTGCACTACCCGCTCGACGTGATCGGCAGCCGCGCGCTCGCCGCCTACGACCTCGCGCAAGCCTTCACCAACCCGGCCTACATCAACAACGCGGCGATGACCGGGCGGGCGATCAACATGCCGAGCCAGTTCGTCCAGGCCCAGGGCCAGCTTCAGGCCTACCTCGCCGCCCAGTGCGGCAACACCGTCGCGGCCTGCGCCGGCAGCGCCGCCAACATGGCCGGCAATCCCTATGTCCCCTCTGCCGCCAACCAGGCCGCCTACCAGGCCCGCCTGACCTACGGCCTGCCGACCCTCACCTTCGCCCAGGCCCCGCGCGAGGCCGCCCCCGCGGGCGGGCCGGACGCCTCGATCCTGCTCGCGCCCCTCTACGGCGGATCGACTTCGGCCGCCCGCACGCTCGCGCCGAACGGCGGCCTCTACGGCCAGCTTGCGACCGAGACGATCAACCAGATCGTGGTCAACACCGAGACCAACGCGCTCGCCGCCTTCTACGGCAGCCCGCTGAGCTACTGGAGCCGCATCGACCTGTATTCCGCCGCCGGATATTTCGGGAACGTCACCGGCACCCTGCGGATGGACACGAGCGACCGCCTCGGCATCGATGTCGGCATCGGCCAGGGCGGCGCGCTCTACGCCAATGGCACCATCGCCGGCACCGTCTCGGTCAATGCCGGCGGTCTGCTCGGCGGTTCGGGCTCCGTCGGTGGGATCGCGGCGCTGTCGGGCGGCACCGTGGCGCCGGGCAACTCGATCGGCACTTTGACTGTGGCAGGCTCGGCCGCCTTCGCGCCGGGCTCGGTCTACCGGGTCGAGGCCAACGCCGCCGGACAGGCCGACCGGATCGCGGCCGGGGGCGCCGCGACGCTCGCCGGCGGCACCGTGCAGGTGCTGGCGGCCCCGGGGGCGTACAACCCGCGCACCACCTACGCGATCCTGACCGCTTCCGGCGGCGTCTCCGGCCGGTTCGACGGGGTGACCGCGAACCTCGCCTTCCTGTCGCCGGGGCTGCGCTACCTGCCCGACGCGGTCGACCTGACGCTCACCCGCAACGACGTGCCGCTCGCCGCCAGCGCCACCGGCCGCAACGGCATCGCGGCGGCCAACGCGCTCCAGGCGGCGGGGTCCGGCCGGGCCTACGACGCCGCCCTGGCCTTCACCACGAGCGAGGCCGCCGATGGATTCCGGGCGCTGTCGGGCGACATCCATGCCGGCACGGTCTCGGCCGCCTACGAGACGGCGTTCTTCGTGCGCGAGGCGGTGCTCGACCGGCTGCGCTGGGGCGGCACGGCCGCGAGCCTGGACGGCACCCGCGTGCCGGCGGCCTACGCCGCCGACCTGCCGGGCCGGGCGCCGGTGGTGGCGAGCGTGCCGGTCCAGACGCTGGACCCGCGGGTGTTCGGCCTCTGGGGGCAGGGGTTCGGCGCCTTCGGCACGGCGGGCGATGGCGGCAACGCCTTCGACCTCGACCGGCAGATCGCCGGCTTCGCGCTCGGCGCCGACATCCGGCTGCCGAGCGGGCTGCGGCTCGGCCTGGTCGGCGGCTACACCGAGGCCAATCTCGACAGCGCCGGCCGGCAGGGCGGCGGGGCCCGGACGGAGAGCGCGACGCTCAAGAGCGGCTTCGGCGGCGTCTACGGCGACTATGCGTTCGGCCCGGTCTCGGTCCGGCTCGGCGCGCTCTACGCCGACACCGACACACGCACCCGGCGCAGCGTGCTCTACGGCCTGTCGGACAGCCCGACCGGGCATGGCGGCGGCCACACGGTCCAGGGTTTCGGCGAGATCGGCTATCGCTTCACGCTCAGCGCGCCGTCGGCCCTGGCGGCGCCGGACGGGCCGGCGCTGCAGCAGGCCTCGACCTATATCGAGCCGTTCGTGGGCGGGGCCTATATCGGCATACGGCGGGACGGCTTCGCGGAGACCGGGGGCGCGGCGGCGCTGGTGAGTTACGCGCGCGATTACGATCTCGGCGCAGTGACCGCGGGGGTGCGGGCGCAGAGCAGCCTGGATCTCGGCCTCGGGCTTCCGGTGAAGGCCTACGGTCTGATCGGCTACCGGCGGGCGTTCGGGGACGTGGTCCCGACGGCGCTGCTGAGCTTCGGCACCGGCCCGGCCTTCCTCAGCGCGGGCGTGCCGATCGACCGGGACGCGCTGGTGGCGAGTGTGGGTCTCGACCTGCGGGTGGCGCCGAACGCGACGCTGGGCGTGGCCTATACCGGCCAGGTCGGCGCCCGCGCCCAGGACCAGGCCGTGAAGGGCAATTTCACCCTCCGGTTCTGACGAACGCTTTCCGGGCCGCCGCGGCGGCCCGGGATCTGTCACACGACTGACGCCGTCCGGCCGCTAGAGCCGCGCCCGACCAGGCGCGGCTCTAAGTCGTTGATGCGACGCGCGCGCCGGCGAGCCGGGCCGATCACGCGCGTGAACGAGGCATCCGCATGCTTGACCCTACGGTGTCGGCCCTGTCCCTCGGCGCGCTCCTGGTTCTCGTCCAGATCGCCAGCATCGCGATCGCGGGGCGGCGCATCGGCAAGGTCCACGGGGCATCCACCTTCCCGGCCGGGGCCCCCGTGTCCCTGGTCCGCCCGCTCCACGGGATCGAGGCGTTCAGCGACGAGATGCTGGCCCGCAGCTTCGCTCTCGCCTATCCGGCCTACGAGCTGATCTTCTGCGTGGCCGACCCGGACGATCCGATCGTGCCGCGGGTGCAAAGCCTGATCGCAGACCACCCGCAGGTGCCGGCCCGGCTGATCCTCGGCGACGAGCGCGTCAGCGACAACCCGAAGCTGAACAACTGCCTGCGCGGCTGGCGCGCCGCCGCGCATGACTGGGTCGTGCTCGCCGATTCCAACGTGGCCATGCCGCCGGACTACCTCCAGCGGCTCCAGGCGGCTTGGCGGGATGAGACCGGCTTGGTCTGCTCGACCCCGGCGGGCGCCCGGCCCGGCAGTTTCATGGCCGAGGTCGAATGCGCCTTCCTCAACACCCTGCAGGCGCGCTGGCAATACGCCGCCGAGGCGTTCGGGCTGGGCTTCGCCCAGGGCAAGAGCATGCTCTGGCACAAGCCGTTCCTCGAGGCCCGCGGTGGCCTGCAGGCCCTGGCCTCCGAGATCGCCGAGGACGCCGCCGCCACCAAGCTGGTGCGCGCAGCGGGCAAGCGCGTCCACCTCGTGGCGAGCCCGTTCGAGCAACCGCTCGGGTCGCGGGGGTTTCGCGAGGTCTGGGCGCGGCAGCTGCGCTGGGCCCGGCTGCGGCGGGTGACGTTCCCGCTGTTCTTCGCCCCGGAGATCGGCAGCGGCGTCCTGCTGCCGGCGCTCCTCCTGGCGCTCTGGTCCGGCAGCCCCGTCGGGTTCGCGGGCGCTGCCGTCCTGGCGGCGCTGTGCTATGCCGCGGAATACCGGCTCGCGATCCGCGCGGGCTGGCATCGGGCACCGCGCATGCTGGCGGCGTTCCTGGTGCGCGACGCCCTGATCCCGGCGATCTGGCTGGGGGCCTGGGTGCGGAGCGCCATCGTCTGGCGCGGCAACGCCATGGATGTGCGCCCGCGCCGGACGGGCGTCGACCGCGCCTGCGCGCCGACGGCGTGACCGCGCCGGGAGCCGGAGACCGGGACATGACGCGCCGCTACGCCCTCTACTGGCTCCCCGCGCCCGGCTCGGGCCTCGCGGCCTTCGGCAACGCCGTGCTCGGCTACGACAATGCCGCCGGTGCCCCGGTCCCGCATCCGGACGGGCTCGGCGATCTCGCCGCCGTCACGACGGGCGCCCGGATCTACGGCTTCCACGCGACCCTCAAGGCGCCGCTGCGCCTCGCCCCGGCGGCCGAGGAGGACGACCTTCTCGCCATGGCCCGGGACCTTGCGGCCGGGCACCCGCCGGTGGCGCTGGGCCCGCTGGTCGTCGCCGCGCTCGGGCCGTTCCTCGCCCTGGTGCCCGAAGCCCCGCCGCCGGAACTCGGGCTGCTCGCCGCCGAATGCGTCGCCGCCCTCGACCCGCTGCGGTCACCGCTCTCGGAGGCCGAGCGCGCCAAGCGTCGCCCCGAGCGCCTCGATCCCCGCGGCCGCGCGCTGCTGGCCCGCTGGGGTTACCCGTATGTCTTCGAAGCCTTCCGGTTCCACATGACGCTGACCGACGCCCTGCCGGAGCCCGACCGCGCCGCCTGGCTCAGACGCCTGACCGAAGCCTACGCGGCCTCGAGGCCGGCGCCCGCGGTGATCGATGCCGTGTACCTCCTGTCCCAGGACGGGTCCGAGCCGTTCCGGCTCCTCGCGCGCCTGCCCTTCGGGGGCGACCATGGCTGAGCCGCATCTCGGCCTCGCTCCCGCAATCGATCCGAGCGCCCGGATCGTCGAGTGCCATCTCGGCCGCTACACCGAGATCGGCCCGCGCACGCGCCTGACCGAAAGCGTCCTCGACGATTATTCCTACATCGCCCAGGATGGCGAGGTGATCTACACCACCATCGGCAAGTTCTGCTCGATTGCCGCCAGCGTGCGGATCAACCCGGGCAACCACCCGATGGAGCGCGCAAGCCAAGCGCATTTTACCTACCGCGCCCATGCCTACTGGCCCGAGGAGGCGGATGAGGATGCCTTCTTCGCGCGCCGCCGGGCGAGCCCGGTGACCATCGGCCATGACGTCTGGATCGGCCACGGCGTGGTGGTCCTGCCAGGCCGAACCATCGGCACCGGCGCGGTGGTGGGGGCGGGGGCGATCGTCACGCGGGATGTCCCGGCCTACACGATCGTCGTCGGCAATCCGGCCCGGCCGGTGCGCCGCCGCTTTCCCGAGCCGATCGCCGAGCGGCTGGAGCGTCTCGCCTGGTGGGATTGGGACCACGAGCGCCTGCGCCGGGCGCTTCCGGACTTCCGCGCGCTTCGCATCGAAGAATTTCTGGAGCGGTACGCGAGCTGGGCGGGAGCGTAGCGCTCCGCCATGTCGAGCGTACGCCAAGGCGACGCACGGTCTGTCCTCGAGGCGGAACGCGCGAGCGGCAGCGGACTTAGAAAACCCGTCTCAGGCTTCGGCTGATCGTTCCCATCCGTGCATCTTCCGGAGCGATCGGGAGCCGATCATCCAGGGGTTCGATGCGAGCCACGCCCAAGATCAGGACGCTCCGACATCAGCATCCTCCTAAGCGCGCATTGATCGCGCGTTGATCGCGGCGGTGTCCGCGATCTGCCGGAATGCCACGAGGGATGCGTCGCGGACCGTCCAAACATGCGCGAAATCCGCTTCGCCGGGAACGCCGGACGGGCTGGAAATGCGATAGAGGCCGGTCGTGATGACGGTTTCGCCGTCGGCCATGAATGTCTTCGGATGTGTTTCGTAGGCGCTGAAATGCGCCTTCACGGATGGAAAGAAGCGACCGATGACGTCGTCCCGCCCACGATAGATCCCGCCCGCAGGAAAGCTCTCCAGCACCCGCCATTCGATGTCCGGCGACAACAGATCGGGATTTCCGGTCCGGTACCAGTCCTGCACGATTCTCAGTGCGCCGCTGTCCATCGTCATCTCCAGTCTTGCCGTCGATGGCTTCCGCAGCGGAAGCCTGACAGCACGCGGGACGCGTCCTGTTCTTCGACTTGCTGAATGAGAGACAGGATAGGTATCGTGCCGTCCTGCGCAAGAACGCACATGAACAGCAGATAGTGTCGATAAGGATACCACTATGGCGCGCACTCGTCATTCGCGTCTGGATTGCGGGCCCGGCTGCCCGGTCGAAGCGACACTTCAGTTGATCGACGGAAAATGGAAGGGCGTGATCCTCTTTCATTTGCTGGCGGGTCCGATGCGCTTCGGTGCGTTGCGACGGATCTTGCAAAACTGCACGCAGCGGATGCTCACCAACCAGCTACGGGATTTGGAGGCGGACGGGCTCGTCGATCGGACAATCTATCCTCAGGTCCCGCCCAAGGTTGAGTACAGCCTGACCGCCCGCGGCCGGACGCTCGGGCCCGTGATCATGGCGCTCAAGACTTGGGGTGAAACCCACGGGGTTGCGTCGGTACCGGACGCCGCCTGAGGGGACGCGGGCGCGAGGTCCCTGCGGGGCTCCGTGGACAGCGCCGACACAGATGCAGCGTTTGGCTGCGCAAGCCCCGTCGGACCGTCGCGACGGAAGACGCCGTCGCGCCGCCGGTTGTCCAGGCGCCACGACACCAGATTTGTGCGCCGACTAAATAAAAGGAATTGTATTCGTCATCCAATTGTCGCCGAAGAGGCGTTTAGCTGCGCCCATTCCGCAGCGGACCGATATTTATGCTCGTCGTCGAAGACCTGACACGTCAATACAGCGGCCGCCGTGCCGTCGACGGCGTTTCACTGAAGATCGAGCGGGGCAGCTTCGTCGGCGTCATCGGTCGGTCCGGAGCCGGCAAATCGACCTTGTTGCGTCTGATCAACCGCCTGGCCGACCCGAGTTCCGGACGCATCCTCTATGACGGGCGCGATGTCACCGGCCTGACGGGCCGGCCCCTGCGGGAATGGCGCACCCGCTGCGCCATGATCTTCCAGCAATTCAACTTGGTCGGCCGCCTCGACGTGATGACCAACGTGCTGATGGGCCGCCTCAGCCACGTGCCGACCCACCGCGCCCTGCTCCGGATGTGGTCGGACGAGGACCGGGCCATGGCGCTCGCCGCCCTGGAAAGCTTCGATATGGGCGAATTCGCCGGCCAGCGGGCCGATGGCCTGTCGGGCGGGCAACAGCAGCGCGTCGCCATCGCCCGCGCGCTCGTGCAGGAGCCCGAGATCCTGCTGGCCGACGAGCCGGTGGCCTCACTGGACCCGCGCAACACCCGCCTGGTGATGGATGCCCTGGCCGCCGTGAACCGGCGCTACGGCATCACCGTGCTGTGCAACCTGCACTCCCTGGACCTCGCCCGCGCCTATTGCGACCGCCTCGTCGGGCTCGCCGCCGGCCGGGTGGTGTTCGAGGGCGGCCCGTTCGACCTCACCGAGGACGTGGCGCGCCGCCTCTACGGTCTGGAGGCCGGTGAGGTGCTCGACGATTCCGCGGCGCGCGAGGCGGAGCAGCGGGCCGCCATGCCAGGGCTGCCCGGCCTCGTGCCGGCTCAGCCCATCCGCGAGGCTGCCATCGGCGTCTGAGCCATTGGCGCCGGTCACCGGTGCACTGTGCTTGAGGCTCCCAACAACAACGGACGGAAACGCCTGACCGGATCGGATGCGCCGAGCGCGCGGCCGGCCAATTCCGCGCCCGAGACCACTTTGAGGACCACACGATGATCACCCGACGCACCCTTGCCGCCGCCGCGGCGGCGTTCACCCTCCTCGGCCTGCCGGCCACGGCCCAGGACTGGAAGGCCAAGTATCCCGAGCTAACCCTGGCGGTCATCCCGATGGAGAACGCCAGCGGCACCAACGACCGCTATGCCCCCCTGGCGGATTACCTGACCAAGACGATCGGCGTGCCGGTGAAGCTGCGGGTCGCCAGCGACTACGCTGCCGTGATCGAGGGCCAGCGGGCCGGCAACATCCAGATCGCGTTCTACGGCGCCGTCTCGTTCTCCCGGGCCGTGATGACCGGCGTGAAGATCGAGCCGCTCGTGAACCCGCAGCACGAGACCGGCGCCTCGGGCTATTACTCGGTGCTCTACGTGCTGGCCTCCAGCCCGTACAAAAGCGTCGATGACCTCAAGGGCAAGAACCTCGCCCTCGTCGACCCGAACTCCACCTCAGGCAACCAGGCGCCGCGCTTCTTCCTGAAGCGGGCCGGCTACGACGTGGACAAGCATTTCGGCAAGGTCCTCTTCGCCGGCAGTCACGAGAACGCCGTGCTGGCGCTGACCCAGGGGACCGTCGATGCCGCCGCCAACCTGTGGAACTCCGAGACCGACACGATGGTGACCCGCATGGTCGCCAAGGGCGTCCTGAAGAATCCCGACGGTACGCCGATGAAGCAGTCGGACTTCCGGGTGGTGTTCAAGTCCGACTTCCTGCCGGAAGGCCCCTACGCCGTGCTGGCGAGCCTGCCGGACGACCTGAAGGCCAAGATCCGCCAGGCCTTCCTCGACGTGCCGAAGGCCGACAAGGCGGCATTCGACAAGCTGTCCGACGGCAAGGATCTCAGCCTCACCCCGGTGACGCTCAAGGATTACCAGCCGATCATCGACATGCTGAAGGCCAACGACGAGCAGCGCAAGAAATCCTGATCGCAATTTTGATCGGACGCCCGCCTTGCGCGGCCTGACACCCCTGCCGCCGGAGCGGGAAGCCGCCCTCTCCGGCCTGTACGCGGCGGCAAGCGGCGCCGCGCGGCGCCGCACGCTCGCGAGCTTCGCGGTCGTCGCGGTGCTGGCGCTGCTCGCCGGGCTCGCCGCCGAGGTGCGCCCGTTGGTCTTTGCGGAGAATATCGGCAAATTCACCGCCTATCTCGCGCAAATCTGGCCGCCGGTCGGCCTCGAACATCCGCTGGAGGACGTGCGCGCCTGGTACTGGGGCCTGCCCAAATGGCTCGCCCTGCTCGGCGAGACCGTGCTGATCGCCTATCTCGGCACCCTGCTCGGCGGTCTCGCGGGCTTCGCCCTCAGCTTCGTGGCCGCCGCCAACCTGGTGCGGTCGCCCGTGGTGCGGTTCGTGGCCAAGCGCTTCCTGGAAGTGTGCCGCACGATTCCCGACGTGGTCTTCGCATTGCTGTTCGTGATCGCCTTCGGGCTCGGCCCGATGGTCGGCGTGCTGGCCCTGGCGGTCCACACCACCGGGGCGCTCGGCAAGCTGTTCTCCGAGGTGGTGGAGAATGTTGATATGCGCCCGGTCGAGGGCCTCTCGGCCTCGGGCGCCAGCTGGATCGAGACCGTGCGCTTCGCGGTCCTCCCGCAGGTCCTGTCGAACTTCGCCTCCTATGCGCTGCTGCGGTTCGAGATCAACGTCCGGGGGGCGGCGGTGCTGGGCTTCGTCGGCGCGGGCGGCATCGGCCAGGAGTTCCTGGCCGCGATCCGCAACTTCTACTACGCGGATGTCAGCGCGATCCTCGGGCTGATCATCCTCACCGTCATCTGCATCGACCTCGCCACCGAGCAGGTCCGGCACCGGCTGACCGGCAGCGAGGAAGCCCGATGAGCGCCGCCCGCTCCGAGACCCTGCGGGCGGAGGCCCGGGCCGATCTCGCGCGCCTGCGCGCCCGCTATCCGGCGCAGTTCCGGACGGACCGGGCCGCACGGCTGCGCGTGGTGGTGATCGTCTGCGCCGTGATCGGGCTGGCCGGCTTCGGCGCATGGCAGTTCGAGATGTCGCCCGCGCGAATCTTTAACGGCCTCGGACGACTCGGCACCTTCGCGGTGCTGATGCTGCCGCCGTCGCCGGAGGGTCAGTTCTGGACCTTCCTGCACGCCCTGGGCGAAACCCTGGGCATCGCCTTCCTGGGGACCCTGACGGCGGCGATCCTGGCCTTCCCGGTGGCGCTGCTCGCCGCCCGCAACGTCGTGCCCAACCCGTTCGCGCATTTCGCCGTGCGCCGGGGGCTCGACGTGATGCGCTCGGTCGACGTGCTGATCTGGGCGCTGATCTGGATCAACGTCGTCGGCCTCGGCCCCTTCGCGGGCATGCTCGCCATCGCGTGCTCGGATTTCGGGGCGTTCGGCAAGCTGTTCTCGGAGGCGATCGAGACCTGCGACCGAAAACCCGGCGAGGGCGTCGTCGCCTCGGGTGGCTCGGCCCTGCACCGCATCCGGTTCGGGCTGATCCCCGGGGTGCTGCCGGTGCTGGCGAGCCAGGTCCTGTACTTCTTCGAGTCGAACACCCGCTCGGCCACGATCATCGGCATCGTCGGGGCGGGCGGCATCGGGCAGTACCTGACCGAGCTGATCCGCGTGCTGGAGCTGAAGCAGGTCGCCTTCCTGGTGCTGATGATCCTCGCCACCGTGGCGGCGATCGACTGGGTCTCGACCCGGCTGCGCCGGGCGATCATCGGTCCGGCGGCGCGGTGAGCGGCGCCAAGTCCTCGATCCGATTCGGTGGGGCGCGTTCTAGCCGCCGATCACCAGCTCGACCCGGTCGGCGGCGAACAGGGTGCGGTTCGCCTGGATCGGCAGACCCGCGGAGTCGATGTTGACGCTCGACACCACCATGACGACCCGCCCGGGGGCGATGTCGAGGCGTTCCGCCTCCTGGGCGTCGGCCGGCCGGGCGCGGATCCGCGTCGAGAGCCGGGTGTAGTCGTGGACCCCGCAGGCCGCGAACGCCCGGGTGATCGAGCCGCGCTCGGCATAGGCCGCGGCGAAGCCGGAGAAGCGCGGCAGGGGCAGCCAGGTCTGGGCGGTCGAGATCGGGGCATCGTCCGCCCGGTGGATCGTCAGCAGTTCGAGGATCGGCGCGCCCGGCTCGATCGCCAGCGCCGCCGCCTGCTTGGGGCCGGCCGGGACGGTGGCGGAGGCGAGGAGGTCGCCCCAGGCCTCGCGCCCCGCCCCGGTGACGATCTCGGAGAAGCGGGTGCGCGGGCCGATCGGGTAGGCCAGGGGCGCCTCCTCCACGAAGGTGCCGCGCCCCTGGCTGGCGCGCACCAGGCCGCCCTCCGCCAGGGCGGCGAGAGCCCGCCGGACCGTGTGCCGGTTGACCGCGAAGCGCGCGGCCAGTGCCGCCTCGGTCGGCATCTGCTGGCCCGGCACGTAGCGCCCGGCCGCGATATCGGCGGTCAGCGCGTCGGCGATCTGCCGCCATGCCGTCAGTCCCTCGCCCCGGACGAGGCCGGGCGCCTGCTCCTGTGCATCCATGCTGTCATCCAAACTTCATTTGCGCCCGGCACGCTAGTTGTCTACACGACTAGACAACAACCCGACAGAGGGATTTGCCATGGCGACGCGCCCACTTCAACCGGATCCCGAGGAGGTCGCCGCACGGCAGGCCGTGATGGCGCTGTGCGCGGATGCCAACCGCGACGACCTGGACGCCGCGGTGAAGGCACTGGCAGCGCCTGCCGTCGAGGATCTGCGTCCGCCGGAGACCGGGCTGGTGATGGCCACGGGCCGGATCGGCGGCGACGGGCGGCCGTTCAACCTCGGTGAGGTCAGCGTGACGCGGGCGGCCATCCGGCTGCCCGACGGGGCCAGCGGCTTCGCCTACCATCTCGGCCGCGACCGCACGAAGGCGCGGCTCGCCGCGACCCTCGACGCGCTCTGGCAGGATCCGGCCCGGCGCGCCAGGGTCGAGGCGGCGCTGGAACCTGCAGCCCGGCGAGCCGACGCCGATCGTCGGCAGGCGGCACGGCGCACCGCCGCCACCCGGGTCGAGTTTCTGACCGTCGCCCGCGGGGAGGATTGACCATGCTCGCACCCGGCTTCGCCGATCCGGTCCACGGCGCGCAGGGCACGTTCCGCGCCGTCATGGACGCGCTCGCCCGCCCCGGCCTGCTCCAACCTCTCGACGCCGGGCTGAAACCCCCGGCGCCCCTGACCCCGGAACTCGCCGCCCTCGCGCTGGCGCTCACCGATGCCGACACGCCGGTCTGGCTCGATGCCGGCCTCGCGGCCTCGCCCGAGGTCGCCGCCTATCTGCGCTTCCACACCGGGGCGCCGCTCACCGACGATCCGGCCCGGGCGGCCTTCGCGTTCATCCGCGATCCGGCGCGCCGCCCGCCGCTCGCCCGGTTCGCGCAAGGCACCCCGGCCTATCCCGACACGTCGACCACTCTGGTGCTCGCCCTCGACATGATCGCGAACGGGGAGGGGCTGCACCTCGCCGGCCCCGGCATCAAAGGTCCGACGTGGATCGCGCTCACGCCCCTTCCGGAAGGGTTCGTCGCGCAGCTCGCCGAGAACCGCGCGGGCTTCCCGCTCGGGGTCGACCTGATCCTCACCGCCCCCGGCTCGGTCGCCGGGCTCCCACGCTCCACCGCCGTCACGGAAAGCTGACCGATGTATGTGGCCGTGAAGGGCGGCGAGGCCGCCATCGACAATGCCCACCGGCTGCTGGCCGAGGCCCGCCGGGGCGACCCGGCCGTGCCGGAGCTCACCGTCGCGCAGATCCGCGCGCAGATGGCGCTCCTGGTCGACCGGGTGATGGCCGAGGGCTCGCTCTACGATCCCGATCTCGCGGCGCTCGCCCTCAAGCAGGCCCGTGGCGACGTGGTCGAGGCGGTCTTCCTGGTCCGCGCCTACCGGACGACGCTGCCCCGGTTCGGTGCCTCGACCCCGGTCGATACCGGCGCCATGGCGGTGGCACGCCGGATTTCGGCGACCTTCAAGGATCTGCCGGGCGGCCAGGTGCTCGGCCCGACCTTCGACTACACGCACCGGCTGATCGATTTCGCGCTGGCCGCCGAGGGCACGGTCGAGCCCGCCGCCGAAGCCGAGCCCCGCGACGATGCCGCAACCTGCCCGCGGGTCACCGACCTGCTCGCCCAGGACGGCCTGATCGAGCCCTCGCCCCCGGATGACGGCGCCCCGGTGGGCGACCTCACCCGGGAGCCGGTGGATTACCCGGCCGACCGCGCCCTGCGCCTCCAGACCCTGGCCCGGGGCGACGAGGGCTTCGTCCTCGGCCTCGGCTACTCAACCCAGCGCGGCTACGGTCGCACCCACCCGTTCGTGGGCGAGATCCGGGTCGGCGACGTGGCGGTGGAATTCGTGCCCGAGGAGTTGGGCTTCCCGGTGCCGCTGGGCCGGATCCGGCTCACCGAGTGCCAGATGGTTAACCAGTTCAAGGGCTCGGGCGCGGCCCCGCCGCAATTCACCCGGGGCTACGGGCTCACCTTCGGTCAGAGCGAGCGCAAGGCGATGGCGATGTCCCTGGTCGACCGGGCGCTCCGGGCGGAAGAACTCGGCGAGCCGGTGACGAGCCCGGCCCAGGACCAGGAATTCGTGCTCGCCCATTGCGACAGCCTCCAGGCGACCGGCTTCGTCGAGCACCTGAAGCTGCCCCATTACGTCGACTTCCAGGCGGAGCTGGAGCTGGTCCGGCGCCTGCGCGCCGAGTTCTTCCGGGACTCAGACAGCATGCAGGAGGCGGCCGAGTGAGCGCGATGGGTATGCTTCCGCAGACGGAGTCTTCCCCCTCCCCCTTGCGGGGAGGGGTCAGGGGTGGGGGTGGTGCAGACGGCACCGTTGAGCCCCGTTCGGCTTTACCCCCACCTCCGGCTCCTCCCCGCAAGGGGGAGGAGAGTGGTTCCGAAGCCGGCTACAATTTTGCCTACCTCGACGAGGGCACGAAGCGGATGATCCGCCGGGCGATCCTCAAGGCGATCGCGGTGCCGGGCTACCAGGTGCCGTTCGCCTCCCGGGAGATGCCGATGCCCTACGGCTGGGGCACCGGCGGCGTGCAGGTGACCGCCGCGATCCTGGGACGCTCGGACGTGCTCAAGGTGATCGACCAGGGCGCCGACGACACCACCAACGCGGTCTCGATCCGGCGCTTCTTCGCCCGCACCTCCGGGGTCGCCACCACCACCCGGACCACCGAGGCGACGATCATCCAGACCCGCCACCGCATCCCGGAGACGCCGCTGCGGGAGGGCCAGACCCTGGTCTACCAAGTGCCGATCCCCGAGCCCCTGCGCTTCCTCGAACCGCGCGAGACCGAGACGCGCCAGCTCCATGCGCTCGCCGAGTACGGGGCCATGCACGTCAAGCTCTATGAGGATATCAGCCGCCACGGCCACATCGCCACCACCTACGCCTACCCGGTGGAGGTCGCGGGCCGCTACGTGATGGACCCGTCGCCGACGCCGAAATTCGACAACCCCAAGATGGACCAGAGCCCGGCGCTCCAGCTGTTCGGGGCCGGGCGCGAGCGGCGCATCTACGCGGTGCCGCCCTACACGTCCGTGCGCAGCCTCGACTTCGAGGACCATCCGTTCCGGGTGCAGCAGTTCGACCAGCCCTGCGCCCTGTGCGGCGCCGAGGGCGTCTATCTCGACGAGATGCTGCTCGACGATGCCGGCCGGCGGATGTTCGTCTGCTCGGACACCGACCATTGCGAGGGGCGCCGCGCGGACGGCCATGTCGGCACGGGAGACGCGGTATGACCGGCCTCACGGTCCGCCGGGCCGAAAAGCCCGATCTCCCCGCGATCCTCCTCCTCTATGCCGAGCTGAACGGCGGGCGGGTGGCGACCCGCGATCAGGCCGAGGCGCTCCTCGACCGGATCGTCACGGCCTACCCGGATTACGGGGTCTACGCGGCCGAGGTCGACGGCGCGATCGTCGGCACCTTCTGTCTCGTCATCCTCGACAACATCGCCCATTGGGGCATGCCGTCGGCCCTCGTCGAGAGCGTCGTGGTCGCGTCCGGGCATCGCGGCGGCGGTCTCGGCCGGGCGATGATGCGGGAGGCGTTCCGCGTTGCCCAGGACCGGGGCTGCTACAAGCTCGCCCTGTCCTCGAATGTCGACGCCAAGCCGGCGCACGCCTTCTACGAGAGCCTCGGCTTCGAGCGCTACGGCTACAGCTTCCGTCTCGATCCGCCCTTCGTGCCAGACCCCGCAGAGGTGACCCGATGAGCGCGCCCCTGCTTCAGGTCCGCGGCCTGACCAAGCGCTACGGCGCCCGCCTCGGCTGCGCCGACGTGTCGTTCGACATCGATCCCGGCGAGGTGCTGGCGATCGTGGGCGAGTCCGGCTCGGGCAAGTCGACGCTGCTTTCCCTCGTCGCCACCGAGCTCGCCCCGGATGCCGGGACGGTCTCCTACCGGATGCGCGACGGCGTGCTGCGGGACCTCGCCGGCCTGAGCGAGGCCGATCGCCGGGCGTTGATGCGCACCGATTGGGGCTTCGTGCGCCAGGACGCGGCCCAGGGCCTGCGCATGGCGGTCTCGGCCGGCGGCAATGTCGGCGAGCGGCTGATGGGGCTCGGCGAGCGCCATTACGGCCGCATCCGCGGGACGGCGCTCGACTGGCTCGGCCGGGTCGAGATCGCCGCCGACCGGATCGACGATCCGCCCACGCGCTTCTCCGGCGGCATGCGCCAGCGCCTGCAGATCGCCCGCAACCTCGTCACCAGCCCGCGCCTCGTGCTGATGGACGAGCCGACCTCCGGGCTCGACGTCTCGGTCCAGGCCCGCCTGCTCGACCTGATCCGGCGGCTTTCGGCCGAGCTCGGGCTGGCGGTGATCATCGTCACCCACGACCTCGCGGTGGCCCGCCTGCTCTCGCACCGGATCATGGTCATGCGCGCCGGCCGGGTGATCGAGACCGGCCTGACCGACCGGGTGCTCGACGACCCCGAGCACGCCTACACCCAGCTCCTCGTCTCCTCGGTGCTCGCCGCATGACCGCGCTTCTGACCTTCCAGGATGTCGCCAAGAGCTTCACCCTGCATCTGCGCGGCGGCGTCGTGCTGCCCGTGGTGGGCGGCGTCAGCCTCTCGGTGGCGCCGGGCGAATGCGTGGTGCTGGGCGGCCCCTCGGGGGCCGGCAAGTCCTCACTCCTCAAGATGGCCTACGGCAATTACCGCTGCGATGCCGGCGCGATCTGGGTCCACGACGGAGACGCCGTGGTGGACGTGGTGCGGGCCGACCCGCGCGTCATGCTGTCCCTGCGGGCCCGGGTCATCGCCTACGTCTCGCAGTTCCTGCGGGTGATCCCCCGGGTTTCGGCCCTCGACGTGGTCGAGGCCGCCGGCCGCGAGGGCGGATTGTCCGAGGATGAGGCCCGCGCGCGGGCAAAAAATCTGCTGGCCCGGCTCAACCTGCCCGAGCGGCTCTGGAGCCTGCCGCCCGCGACCTTCTCGGGGGGCGAGCAGCAGCGGGTGAACATCGCCCGGGGGCTGATCGCCGACCGGCCGCTGCTCCTGCTCGACGAGCCCACCGCGTCGCTCGACGCCAGCAACCGCGCCGTGGTGGCCGAGCTCGTCCGCGAGAAGCTGGCCGCCGGGGCCGGCGTGCTCGGCATCTTCCACGACGGCGAGATGCGCGACGCCGTGGCGACCCGAATCGTCGACGTGACGCGCTTCGCGCAAGCCCGTGCAGCCTGAGGAGTTCCGATGAGTGACCTGATCCTCGAGAACGCGATCCTGGTCCTGCCGGACCGGGTCGAGCACGGCTGGCTCGCCGTGACCGATGGCCTCATCGCTGAGATCGGCACCGGGCGCGCGCCCGAGCGCGGCCTCGACCTCGGCGGCGACCACCTGATCCCCGGGCTGATCGAGCTGCACACCGACCATCTCGAGAGCCATTTCGCGCCCCGGCCCAAGGTCCGCTGGCATCCCCTCGGCGCGGTTCTGGCCTACGACGCGCAGATCACCGCCTCGGGCATCACCACGGTGTTCGATTCCCTGCGCGCCGGCAGCGATCCCGACGGCAGCGGCCTCGGCTCCGAGCTGAAGCAGCTCGCCGGGGCGATCGAGACCGCGCGCGCCGGCAACCTGTTCCGGGCGGAGCACTTCACGCATCTGCGCTGCGAATTGCCCTCGGCGGACGTGCTCGACACGGTGGCGGATTTCAACGCGCACTACCCCATCGGCCTGATCTCGCTGATGGACCACACCCCGGGCCAGCGCCAGTTCCGCGATATGGAGAAGTACTACACCTACGCTACGCGGGGCGGCCGCACCCTGGAGGAGATCCAGCTCAACACCGAGCGCAAGATCCGGGAGGGGCAGGCGCTGAACGGCCGCAACCGTCCGGCCCTGGTCCAGTTCGCGCAGGAGATGGGCATCCCCCTGGCGAGCCACGACGACACCACCCTGGCCGATGTCGAGCTCGCCGCCGGGGAGGGGGTGGCGCTGGCCGAGTTCCCGACCACTTTGGAGGCCGCCGAGGCCGCCCACGGGCGCGGGATCACCGTGATGATGGGGGCGCCGAACCTGATCCGCGGCGGCTCGCATTCCGGCAACGTCGCCGCCCTGGCGCTGGCCGAGGCCGGCCATCTCGACATCCTGTCGTCGGATTACGTGCCGGCGAGCCTGCTGATGGCGGCCTTCCTGCTGCCCGAGCAGGCGCCCGCGATCACGCTGCCGCAGGCGCTGGCCACCGTTACGGCCAATCCCGCCCGCGCCACCGGCCTGACCGATCGCGGCGCCCTGCAGACGGGCCTGCGGGCCGACCTCGTGCGGGTCCAGCGCGCCGAAGGCGTGCCGGTGGTCCGGGAGGTCTGGCGCGCCGGCTCGCGGGTCGCCTGATGGCGGGCTGCCTGGTTCTGGTGGTTGGCCCGAGCGGGGCCGGCAAGGACACGCTGATAAGGCTGGCCCGGGCGGCGCTCGCGGGCGACCCGCGCTACGTCTTCCCCCGCCGCCTCGTGACCCGTCCGCCCTCCGGCGACGAGGACAACGACGAGATCGACGAGGCCGCCTTCGCGCGCGGCTGCGCGGCCGGCGCCTTCACCCTGCATTGGCGCGCCCACGGCCTCGGCTACGCGATTCCGGCGCAGGCCGCCGATCGCGTTGCCGCTGGGCATGTCGTGGTCTGCAACGTCTCCCGCCGGATCGTCGAGGACGCCCGGGCACGCGGTCTGCCGGTCAGCGTGGTCGAGGTGACGGCGCCCCCGGGAATCCTGGCCGGCCGGATCGCGGCCCGGGGACGGCCGGAGGACGGCGACCTCGCCGCGCGCCTCGCCCGGGAGGCCCGGGTCCGGGCCGACCTGACCATCCTCAACACCGGAACGCCGGAGGAAGCGGCGGCCCGGCTCACCGCGCATCTGCGCGCCTGCTAGGCCTTTCGCCCGGGGGCGGGAGGACGGGCCGAGGGGGGCTGTCGAGGCGCGATCGGCACCCCAAAACGAAAAGGGCGCGCGCCGATCACGGCACGCGCCCTGGGCAGGCAGCCCGGAGGATAAACCCCCGGGCTGCCTCTGCCGGTCAGTCCTAGAAGCCGCCGAACTTGTAGTTGAAGCCGGCGCGGACGATGCTGCCCTCGGTCCGGAAGCGCGAGATGTACGAGCCGGTGCCGACGCCCGGGATGGCGGCGACGAGCACGTTCTGGTTGCCGAGATCGTAGTGCACGTACTCGGCCTTGATGGTCACGGCGTCGTACTTGATGCCGAGATACCGGCCGATCGCGAAGGTGTTCAGGAAGCTGTCGGTCGGGATCGCGAACTCGATGCCGCCGCCATAGGCGAAGCCGGTCTTGAAGTCGTCGTAGCGGCCGGCGAACTGCAGGGCGCCGCCCGGGGTGTAGAAGTTCGCATCGTGGAACACGTTGCCGTAGGCGAGACCGCCCATGCCGTAGACCATGACCCGGTCGAACGCGTAGCCGACGCGGCCCGTGAGCGTGCCGAGCCAATCGACGCTCTGGCGGAACTGGCTGAGGTTCGGCGGGCCGCCGGCGACGTTGCCGGTGCCGAGGACGACCCGGTTCTTGGTGATGTCCGTCCAGTCGATGCTGTTGGCGACACCGACCACGAAGCCGGAGCCCGGCGTGAACTGGTAGTTGTAGCCGGCGGTGCCGCCGATGTTGGCGATGCCGTCCTGCGAGGTCGAGGTCAGGAACGGGCGGCGGCCCAGCGCCACGTTGGTGGCATTGCCCGGCAGGACGCCGACCGTGGTGATGCGCTCGCGGTCGGTGAAGGTGTAGGCCGACTCGAGACCCGCGTAGAAGCCCGTCCAGCTGAAGACCGGCACCGGGGTGAAGACCGGCGGCGGCGCGGCGCGGCGCGGCAGGTCGGCGGCGGCGGCGGCCGTCGAGACCAGGGCCGTCGCGGCGCTGGCGAGGAGGAGCTTCTTCATCATGTTTGCGAGACCCGGAGTGACCAGTGGTTGTCCCCACTTAAGCTCGGCCGCGTCGGCTCCGCTATGCCCTGCAAGCCACACTGTGTCTCGAAAGTGTCCACCGGATTCGCCGAGGATCAATATCCATGCAGTCTAGCGTGGCCGTCCGGTGCTTGACAGGACGCGTCGCGCCGGGGCCGTCCCGGCTGCCGCACCTTGATCGCGGGCGGCCGACCCTCTAAGCGGACCGCGTTTTTCGCCCCGCTTCCGCGTTCGGGGCGGCCGACCAGGATCCGGGGAACAGCGTGGTCCCCGCCGCAGGAATGGGAATCATGGGCAAGGAAAAGTTCTCCCGCACCAAGCCGCACTGCAACATCGGCACGATCGGTCACGTCGACCACGGCAAGACGTCGCTGACGGCGGCGATCACGAAGGTTTTGGCGGAGACGGGCGGGGCGACGTTCACGGCCTAC
>NZ_JAKSYN010000197.1:0-112710 GCF_022829565.1 Methylobacterium sp. J-001 | reverse complement strand
GATGCTGCCGGTGCTCGAGGCCGTGGTCCAGACCGGCAAGCCGCTGCTGATCATCGCCGAGGACATCGAGGGCGAGGCCCTGGCCACCCTCGTGGTGAACAAGCTCCGCGGCGGCCTGAAGGTCGCGGCCGTGAAGGCGCCCGGCTTCGGCGATCGCCGGAAGGCGATGCTGGAAGACATCGCGATCCTCACGAAGGGCCAGATGATCGCCGAGGATCTCGGGATCAAGCTCGAGAACGTCACGCTCCCGATGCTCGGCCGCGCCAAGCGCGTGCGGATCGAGAAGGAGAACACCACGATCATCGACGGCGTCGGCGAGAAGTCGGACATCGAGGGTCGGATCAGCCAGATCAAGGCGCAGATCGAGGAGACCACCTCGGACTACGACCGCGAGAAGCTGCAGGAGCGCCTGGCCAAGCTCGCGGGCGGCGTCGCGGTGATCCGCGTCGGCGGCGCGACCGAGGTCGAGGTCAAGGAGAAGAAGGACCGCGTCGACGACGCCCTCAACGCCACCCGCGCGGCTGTCGAGGAAGGCATCGTCCCCGGCGGCGGCACGGCGCTGCTGCGCGCCAAGAAGGCGGTCGCCGAGCTGAAGTCCGACGTTCCGGACGTCCAGGCCGGCATCAAGATCGTGCTGAAGGCGCTTGAGGCCCCGATCCGTCAGATCGCCCAGAACGCGGGCGTCGAAGGCTCGATCGTGGTCGGCAAGATCACCGACAACACCTCCTCGGAGACCTACGGCTTCAACGCCCAGACCGAAGAGTATGTCGACATGATCCAGGCCGGCATCGTCGACCCGGCCAAGGTCGTGCGCACCGCCCTGCAGGATGCGGCCTCCGTGGCCGGCCTGCTGGTGACCACCGAGGCCATGGTCGCGGACGCGCCGAAGAAGGATGGCGGCGCCCCCGCGATGCCGGGCGGCGGCGGCATGGGCGGCATGGACTTCTAAGTCCAAGCCACCCGACGGAATGAGGAAGGGGGTCGCCGCAAGGCGGCCCCTTTTCCGTTGTGCGGAGCCCCGTCTCCTCACGCCTCAGTGTGCGTACGGCGGGTCATGAGGCGTGACCGTTCGAGAGCCACGGCGTGGTCGTCGCGTGCCAGGTCAGCCTCGACTTGGGCAGCCAGTGGAAAGAAGCGCTGCCGGACATTGGCGGTGAACGGGTTCGACCGCTCGATCGCCTCGAAGACGTTGGGCGCATCGTGCCGGACCATGTCGACTGCCTGCATGAGCAGCGAGAAGCTTTGCGTGGTCATGTGCGTGGGAAGCGGCTCCATGGCGACGAGCACCCGCGCGATCAGGTGGGTCAGGCCTTGGACGGCTGCGGCCTCGCGGTCATGGGCTTCCGGCGTCGTGACGATCACCTTGAGCTTCAGTACTTTCCGAAGGAACGCCATCGCGCGACGCCCGCGCCGTCCCGAGACCGGGCATACGGCGATCTTCAGTCCGGCTATTCCGTCGCCGGCACTCTGGGGGCCGAACAGGGGATGGGTGCCGAGAATCTCGACGCCAGCCGGAAGTCCCGCCCGCATGATCGCAATGGGCTCCATCTTCACCGAGCCGACATCGACCACCAGCGTTCCCGGCCGGAGATGCGGGCTTATCGCGGCCACGACATCAGCAAAGCGAGAAACCGGAACGGCGAGGATGACGACCGGGCAGCGTGCCGCACCCTCCAGGCCGGTCCGCATCGCACCGTAGGTCTAGCATCGGGCTCCGCCGGGCGCGGATCGTAGACACGCAGCGCCAGATGCGGCGCAAGGTGCCGGGCGATCAGACGCCCGAAGGCGCCGAAGCCGATGAGTCCGATGGCCGGGTGGGGCGGAGTGACGGGGGAGACTGACACGGTGACCTCGAGCAGGCGCGAGGTCGGCGGATCAGGAACTCGAGCAACCGCCGACGACGCAGCGGTTGGGCATGACAAGCAGGCCGCCGCTAAGGGAGCGGCGCGTAATACGATCCGGTGGGGAGCAAGCTTGGCATGATGGGCAGCCTCTAGGTCGGGCCACTTCCCGCGTCAATCGGGCCGCCTCGACGGCGGGTTCGCGGGGGACTGAAACAAAAAACGGGACGGCTTTCGCCGTCCCGTCGGTGGTTGTTCTTATCGACCTAAAAAGATCGAGGCCAGTCGCTGGAGCAGGCCCCGCGGTGCGGGCGGAGGCTCACTCTGTCCAGGACCGTCCCCAATCTAATTGGCGGCGAACGGATGCTGGGCCGAGTTGCGCTGCTCGGTGACGACCGAAGCCTTCGGCTCGCCGTTCACAGCGCGCTGGATCGAGAGCTTGGTGGCCTCGTAGTTGTACTTCTGGATCTTGGCGTCGTCGGCCGCTTCCCAGTGGATGAACACGCCGACCAGGATGAACAGGTCGTCGGCCTCATCAGCCGGGATGATGCCTTCGGCAACGGCGTCCTGGACGGCCTTGGCAACGCCGTGCTGGGCCGGGCCGAACATCTGGACGGCCTGACGGGCGTCGTTGATGGTGACCTTGTTGAACATCAGGGTGTTCGGCTTGCAGGGCAGGTTCGGCGCGATGACCGCCAGCAGGCTGGTGAAGCCGTGCTTGTTGTTCACGAGGCCGTTGCAGAAAGCCGTCTCGGCGGGCGAGCCGCGCGGTCCGATGATCAGGTCGATGTGAGCGACTTCGTTGCCGTCGCCGACGAGGGCTTCGCCAACCTGAACCTTGGTGATCTTCGCCATTCGGTGTCTCTCCCTGGATTCCGAAAATGTGCCGCGGCGCCGGGCGATGCCTGCGGCCGGGAAGCCATCCTTGTTATCGGCGCCCGACCCTCCGGCCGAGCCAGACGGGCCGAGCCGGTTGGGCCGGACAGCGCGCCGGACCCTACAGCGCGACCCTGCGGCTCACAACCCGCGCAAGGCCCTGAAGGTGAGGAATTTCTTTGGACGCGGGGCTCGGACGGCGGGAACTTTTTGGTGTTTCACGCCAACGCAGCGCCAGCCGATGCGAGGGCATCCCAGAACACGGTCGCCACCGTGAAATCGGCGCTTGTGCCGGGGTTGAGCCCACGGGCCTTGAGCGACGTGTCGAGACTGAGCAGGGGGGCCACCGGGCGGCTGGCGAGATCGAGCCCGGACAAGACGGCCTCCGCCTCCAGGCGCACGCCCTCGGCTGCCTCGGCGCCTGCCTTGCGGGCGATGTGGCTATCCGGGACGGAGCGGAGATAGGCAAGTTGGATGGCCGTGGTGCACCAGGACGGATCGAGGCCCTGGGCGCGCGCCTCAATGAGGGCCGGAAGGCCGATCGTGGCGATGTCCGAGAAGCTGGTTATGTAGGCCCGGGCAATGCGGTCCCGGTCGGCCGCCTCCGCCATCGCGGCACGCAAGGAGGCGGGAGCCTCGGCGGCGACATCGTGCTTCGTGGCCCGGCCGAGACCACCCGGGTTGGCAAGACGGATCGCCGCGAACACCGCCGCCGAATCCGCAGCGTCGAGATCGTCCAGCACCGCGCCGACGGGCCGGGCCCGTTCGGCGGCTACGGCGAGGGGGGCGCAGAGCAGAAGAATCCCGAGATTCGTATTCTGGGCGACAGCCGCCAGGGTCGCGGCGATTCCTGCCCGGACCCGCTCGCCGACCCCCGCGCCGGACCGGGCCAATTCCGGGGCGGAGACATCGGCGCTGGTGACAAAATCCGCCACCACCATGCGGTGGCCGTCTGCGTAAGCGTGGACGTTGCCGGGCTTTAACGCGTCCAGTTCCGCCAGGCAGGCCGCGCGATAGAGCGTGCCGATCAGCCCTGCGTCGAGGGCGCTCATGCCACCACGAGCCGTGGCAGGGTGGCGCCCCGGACGGCGGCCAGGAAGCCCTGCACCACGGCGGCTGCGATGTCGGTCTCGCACACGGTCTGAAGGCCCGACCAGGCCGGCATGGAATTGACTTCGAGAATCGAGAAACCGCCCTCCCCGTCCTCGACCAGGTCGACGCCGGAATAATCGACACCGACCGCGGCGGCGGCGGCCTCGGCCATCTCGGCAGCGGCCGGCGGCATCACCCAGGGCAGCGGCCGGCCGCCGAGATGCACGTTGGTGATCCAGCCGTCGCCCTCGCGGATCATGCCGGCGATTGCCCGGCCATCGCAGACGAATACACGATAGTCGCGCCACAGGCCGTCCTGCCGTGGCACGTAGCGCTGAAGATAATAGACCCGGGCCACCGCGTCCTCGTCGGGTAGATCCTCTGGCCGCTCGATCAGCGCGAGCCCCTCCCCCTGCGAGCCGAACAGCGGCTTCAAGACCAGCGGCGCGCCAGGGCGCCCCTCGCGCAGCACAATCTCGGCGGCAGCCTCGCGCTTGGAAACCACCCAGGTATCCGGGGTCGGCAGACCAGCCCGAGCGACGAGCAACGAAGTGGCGGCCTTGTCGACCGATCGCTCGATGGCGGTGGGGGCGTTCCACACGGTAACGCCGGCGGAAACGAGGGCGTGCAGGACGCCGAGCCGCATGGTGGTCGCCTCGAAGGTACCGCCCGCGATGGTCCGCAGCAGCACGCCGTCGGGCAATTCGCCGGAAAACCCCGGGACACGCAGGGGCTCGCCACCGCCGGTCGCCACGATCACGTCGGCCAGGGAAAACAGAACCGGCTCGACGCCCTGCGCCCTTAGGGCCGCCAATAGCCGGGCCTTGTGCCAATTGCCGTTATCGGCCGCCAGGGCGATGCGCATGGATTCAAGACTCTGGACAACAGTCCCTCCCCGGTCACGGGGAGGGGATCGATACGGCTACGCGAAGGAGGCATCCACCAGCGTCGGTTCCAGGCGGCCGCCGCGATAGGTGGCGCCGGAGCGCACCGACGTGACGATCGCTTCGGCCGGCGAGAACAGGGCACCATCGATCTTGTAGAAATCACCGTTCACCCGCGAAAAGATCTCGGCGAACGGGGCGCCGTGGTCACTCGACGTGGTGGACGGGATCTGCTCGGCGAGCTGCTTGGCGTCGGCATCGTCGGCGTCGACGAACAGCTGGACCCGGCCGCCGTAGATGATCGCGTCGTTGGTCCGGCCCATGGCCTTGATGAAATCCGGGTGCGGAGGCGAAAGCGGTGCCGAGCCGATCCCGTCGACGATCGCGTGCAGGTCGAAGCCGACCGTGTGCGCCTTGTGCAGGGCCACTTCCAGCACCCGGGCGACCACCTGGGTCGAGCCGGCAAGGCTCTGGGTCGGGGCGAAGATGAAGGTCAGGTCTTCCGGGCGAAGGCCGGCGGCCTCGGCGACCTTGGCGACGACACTCTCGGGCGGCCCGCCGGCCGCTTCGAGCACCAGGGCGGTCTTCGTGGCCGAATCCCGGTAGCCCAGCTCCTGATACAGGTCCTCGACCGCCGCGACCGCGCGGCCGGGGCCCGAGCCGAGGGCGAAGAAGCCGGAATCCCCGGCCTCGTCGGCGAGGCTCCAGCCGGCATACTGGCTGCCGAGGCAGGCCAGCACGGGATCGGCGGCGTGGACGATCACGGAATACGGCCAGGAGGCGATCGGGCCGCTCGGGGCGATGGTGACGGTGCCGAGGCCGCCGAGGCAGATCTCGGCGATGCGCCGTCCGGCTTCGATCGAGCCCCGCGCCTGCGCGCCCGCATCGACCATCCGGGCGCCGCCGGCCGCCTGCGAGACCGACAGGCGCAGGGTTGCGGCATCGGCCACGAACCGCTCGATCAGCGGCGCGGTGAGCGCGTTGACGCTGGGATAGGATTGGCTGGCACTCATCACAGGGCTTCCTCGGGGTGTGTTTTCTGTGCGGCTAGATCGGCTTGGAGCCGCGCCGTCCGCGTGTTCAAACTGTCGCGCGCCGCCTGCCGGTCGGCCCCAAGGGCAAGCACCGTGCAAAGGGGCGCGTCGCGGCGGACCACCGTGCCGGGGCGTGGGCGATCGCGCACATGATCCGGCCAGGAAAAATCCCGGACAGGCGCGTGCTCACGCTCCGCGTAACAGATCTGTGCAGCCGCCGCATCCGCCGGTTGCTCACCGAGCGTCGGCATGCCGCCAAGGCTGGCCTCGATATGGGCGGCCATCAACGGTGTGCTTCTTCGGTCCAAGATATCGAGGGTCGCGCCCGGTCGCGGATTGATCTCGGTCAGCCACCAGCCGGACTCGTCGACCAGGAAATCGGCGCTGGCGAGCCCGCGCAGCCCAGTCGCGGCAACGATTTTTTCTGCCGCCCCCGCGATCGTGGCGAGCAGAGCGTCGGGGAGAAGCGGCGCTTCCGCCGCGCCGGGGGCCAGGGCACCGCCGTACCGAAAGGGTCGGATCGGCGACGGTGCGTGCCATTGCTCGGTGCACGCAAGCACTTGCATCGTGCGCGCATAGGCGAGGAAGTTTAGAGCGTGGGGCCGGCCGCAGACGCGCGCTTGATGGTAGTGCCGGTCCGGCGCCGAACCGCGCGTTGCCGGGCGGATGTGGCTGCCGCCGCTGCCGCCGATCCGCTTGATCAGCCAGCCAGAGGGGTCGGGGAGCGGATCGACCGTGACAGCCGGATGCGGCACGCCGAGCCGAGCGCAGAGCGCTGCGAATCCGAACGGATCCTTCAGGGCCGCGATGGCATCGACATTGGCGCCGATCAGCCGATGTTGTTCCGCGATACGGGCTACGAGACCGGGCGCATCCTCGAACCCGCTGCCCAGGACGATGCCCATGGGCGAACCCGCGGAGGCAGCCAGTTCGTCGATCGCCGCCAGGGTCGCGCGGGCGGCGATCCGGCTGCCGAAACGGCCCGGGAGCGGGCGGTAGGCTTCGCTGAGCGCCAGGGTGTCGGAATCGCCGAACAGGTCGGCCACGTAAGGGCGCAGACCAGCCCGCCGGGCAGCCTGAGCGAGGGCGCGCCCAGCCTGCGCGGCGATCAGGATCGCCGGGTCCATACCGGACTGTGCCGGAACCGGCTCAGCCCGCGATCTCGACCGCCAGGGTGTAGGCGTCGCGGAAGTCGAGGCAGAGCGGTGTTTCGGAGGCGAGCATCCGGTCGAACAGGCGGCGCTGGGTCTGGTACTTCACGTTGCCCACCGCCAGGGCGCCGATGCCAACGCCCTTGCCCGACGGCAGGGGCACGTCGACGGCGTTGACGTCGATCCCGGCGATGCCCGCCGGCGGCACGGCGTTCACGTCGGAGGCGACCAAGAGTTTCGGGGCGGATTTAAGGTCTTCGGCCGAGAGGATCGGGATGCCGGCGGGGCCGGCCGACAGGATCACGTCGGCATCTTGGATAGCGCGGCGGCGATCCTCGGGGGTGGTCCCGTCGACGGCGCCGACCTCGATTCCGAAGCGCCACTTCATCGTGAAGGCGATCTTTGAGACGCGCTCCTCGCCATCATGGCCGACCAGGACGGTCTGCGCGCCCTGCAGCGCGCCGATCACGGCGGCCACGTAAGCGACGACGCCGGCACCGCCGAAGATCACGATGCGCTTGCCGGTGAGATCGGTGCCGAATTTCTGCCGCAGCGCCCGGGAGACCTGCGCCACCATGGCGGCGCCGGTGGTGAACGAGCCGGCGGGATCGGCGAAGACGTGATTCACGAACGGCGGTACGAACGCCTTCTTGGCGCGGTCGACCATGTCCAGGGCGTCCTCGGCGTTCTTGCCGCCGATGAAAATGCCCGTGCGAGTCCCGTCGGCTGGCGCACGCGAGAAGATCGAATCTTGGGTCAGCGAGACGACGTCCGCAAGGCTGACCTCGGTATAGGTCACCACCGTTTCGAAGCCGGCATCGATGGCCATGTTCACGTCGAACGGGCTCATGTGACGGAGCGGCGTCAGCATGTGGAGGATCGAGCGGGCCATGACGTTCTATCCCGTGCTGAGCGCGTCAAATCGCGCCTGTTGAGCGTCCAAAACCCACCACGGGGGTCGCGGTCAAGCCCGAGCGGCCCGGTTCATCCTGCGGCCGTGATTGTGGCGCCGGTGTTGCGGCCCCGGGCAATCACGAAGCGAAGTGGCCCGCCGCGATCCAGCTTGGACACCAGGGTTCGGGCTTCGGCCTCGGACGGCATCAGCACGAAGCCGGTCGGCCCCCAGGACGACTGGCCGTAGCCGGGCACGCCCAGCGCCGCCGCAGCGGCCAGAGCCTGCGCAACCGCGGCGCTGGCGTAGCGGCCGCCCTGATGGGGGGCGAAATGATCTCCGATGAGATCCTGGATGCGCGTGATGCCAGCTCCGAAGCCCTGCGGCTCACCAAGAGCCGCCGCAGGCAGGACCTGCATCAGAACGATTCGGCAGATCTCCGCCGCCTGCGCTTCGGGGAAACGCGGCAGGTCGCGAAATGCCTCGACTTCCCGCGTGCCGTGCACGCCGGCCATGCTTTGATCGAGGATGAGCACGATCCGCCACGATTCTGGATAGGGGAGCCGCGCCGTGACTGGTGGCGGTGCGCCATCGGCCCCGCGGCCGCCATCCACGATCAGGCCGCCCTCCGTGAAAGCGCACAGGCCGACGCCTGAGCGGTTGCCCCGATCAAGGCTGGTGGAGAAGGATTGGGCCGAAAACGCAGCCCCATTGAGACGGGCCACGGCCGCTGCCACAGCGAGGGCGAGCTGGGTGCCGGATCCGAAGCCGGCATGCGCGGGAATGGTCCGCTCGACCGCAATCGCCACCTTGTCCGGGCTCTTGAGATGGCTCGCGGCGGCCAGGGCATAGCCCTCGACCCGCTCGGCTTCCGCGCCAGTAACGGACAAATGTCCGGCGCGACGGGCAGTCAGCGCCAGGGACGGCTCGTCGATGGCGAGCCCGATGCTGCCGAAGCGTCGGCCCAGGCCGCCGTGCAGATCGAGAAACCCGAAATGCAGCCGCGCCGGCGCTTCGACTCGGACCGTGCTGCTCGAAGCGGTCGCCTCGTTCCGCTGGGGAACCTCGCCCACGCCCATCCCTTCGAAAACCACCACCGAACTGGCGCGCTTTTCCCATGCGGCGTGCGGCCGAAGCAACGGGATCTTGCGGGCGATCGGCCGAACCACGCTGCGACCCCCCTTGCCGCGGCACGCAGATGAATGCAAACCTAGGGCAGCGACGGCGCGCCGAGTTGCCGCCTGCCCGGATCCATCGGGCGGGCGAGCCATTCCGATCCGGCGGGACCTTCCTTTGGGAGTGAACCCGCTTCGTCCGGTCTTACGGCCGTCGCCCGCTCCGAAGCCAAACAAGAACGTCGCGTGAGGGAGCATGGCAGCCTGGGTGAAGGGTGGCGCGACGGACGCGGGCACCGCCATCGAGGCGGCCGTATCCTTGCTCGCCAAGGCGCGCGCGCCGGTGATTGCCGGCCTCAGCGCCGACGTCGCCGCGATCCGCGCGGCCTACGATCTCGCGGGGCGCATCGGCGCCTCCATCGACACAGCCGGTGCGGTCGGCACTTATGCCGAACTCGGGGCGCTGAGCCGTGTGGGCGCCATGACCTCGACGCCCGCCGAGGCGGTGGGCCGGGCCGATGCGGTGCTCGTCGTCGGCGCTGCGCCGGGGCGCACGCCGCTGATGAAACGCCTGTCGGAGACGAAGCCGACGCGCGGGCGTGCCGCTGGATCGGATCGCGCGCTCCTGGCGCTTGGGGCCGGAGCCGATGGCTCCAAGGCAACCTTATTCCAACCGGCCGAGGGCGGTTTGGCCGAGTCGGTTGCGGAATTGCGCGCCTACGCGAAAGGTCATCTCGCCGGTGACACGCCGCAGGCCAAGCTCCTGGTGCAGCTCACGGCGGCGCAATACATCGTCCTGCTGTACGATCCGGCCGAACTCGGCGAGCTCGGCGTGGAGATGCTCCAGGCCTTCGCCATGGAGCTGAACGAGACCACACGCTGCTTCACCCTGGCGGTGTCGGGTGCGGACCAGGATCGCGCCGTCGTGCCGGTGGCTGCCTGGACGACTGGGCAGGCGCCGCGCAGCGGCTTTGGCCGTCGCGTCCCCGAACATGATCCCTGGCGCTTCGATGTCGCCCGGCAGGTCGCGGCCGGCGAGGTCGATGCCGTGATCTGGCTGGCCGCCCTGCCGGTACCGCGTCCCGATTGGCTGGCCGCCGTGCCGAGTGTTGGGCTGGTCACCGAGGCCCAGGCCTCTTTCGCCGACGTAGTGATTGCGGTCGGCCGACCGGGCCAGGATTTGGGCGGCGTCTTTTGGAATGAGCAGCGCGCAGCGCTGACCTACTGGCCGGCCACGGCGCCGACGGATCTACCGTCCGCCGCGTCGGTGCTGGGCGCTTTGAAGGACCGCTTGGCCGAAGTCGGCGCCGCGTCGAGGAGTGAGCCTGCATGCTGAGCGTGATTCGGGGCGGGCGCGTCGTCGATCCGACCGCGTCCCGCGATGCCGTCGGTGATGTCTGGATCGAAGACGGCCGCATCGTTGATCCGGCGGGCCGGCAGCCCGATCGGGTGATCGACGCCTCCGGTTGCGTCGTGATGGCTGGCGGCGTCGAGGTGCATTCGCACATCGCCGGCGGCAACGTGATCACGTCGCGCCTGCTCCTGCCTGATCTCTACGTGAGCGAGACGGCGCCTGACGGCCACCCCTTCGCCCATGCGGGCGGGGCCGCAGGCTGGATCGGCTCGACCTATGCGCGGATGGGCTACACCACCGCGGTCGAGCCGGCGATGCCGCCGACCCATGCGCTGGCGACCCAGCTGGAACTCGCCGACATCCCGCTGCTCGACCGCGGCGCGCTCACCGTGATGGGCAACGACGACCAGCTGCTGCAGCTGCTGCGCGAGCGCCAGGGCGGCAACGCCGTGCGCGATCTCGTTGCGCTCTCGGTCGCCACTTCGCGCGGCCTGGGCGTGAAATGCATCAATGCCGGCGGCGCCTCCGCCTTCAAAGACGGCGCTCTGCGCCTGTCGCTGGACGACGAGATCCCGGTCTACGGTCTCTCGACCCGTCAGATCATGGGCTCGCTCCTCGACGCGGTCGAGGACATCGGCGTGCCCCACCCGCTGCACGTTCACTGCAACAATCTCGGCCTGCCCGGAGCGGACGATTCGTTCGTCGAGACCCTGGAGGCGGCGGAGGGCCGGCGCATCCACTTCGCCCATGCGCAGTTCTACGCCTATGGCGCCACCGAGGGCGGCGGCTTCCGCTCGGCCGCCGAGCGGATTGCCCGGGCGATCGCCGATAATCCGAACGCGACCCTCGATATCGGGCAGGTGGTCTTCGGCCAGACCGTCACCGTGTCGCTCGACATCCTGCGCCAATTCGCTGGCCGGAAGGGCGCCAACCCAAAGAAGTGGGTGCTGAATGCCGGCGATGCCGAAGGCGGCGGCGTCGTGCCGTTCCTGTATCGGCCGCGCGGTCCGACCAGCTCGCTGCAATGGGCGATCGGCCTCGAGATCATGCTGCTCTCCACCGATCCGGAGCGCACGATCCTGACCACCGACCACCCCAATGGCGGCCCGTTCACGCAGTATCCGCGGATCATTCACCTGCTGATGGACAAGTCCGAGCGTGATCGCGAGATCGCGACCCTCCCCGGCATCGTCGGCGAGCGGTCCGGCCTGCCGGGCCTGGAGCGGGAATACACCCTCTCGGAAATCGTCCAGTTGACCCGGTCCGGCCCGGCCAAGCTCCTGGGTCTCGCCGACCGTGGCCACCTACGGCCGGGCGCCTGCGCCGACGTCGCGGTCTATCGCGACGATACCAACCGGACGGCGATGTTCACCGCCGCAAAGCTCGTCCTCAAGGACGGCGTGCCGATCGTCGAGGATGGCGAGGTGGTTGAGTGGCGCACCGGTCGGACCCTGTCGCTCTCGGTCGAGTCCGATCCGGCCATGGCCAAGCGCGCCGATGCCTACCTGTCGGATCGGTTCGGCGCGGGGCTCGACAGCTTCGCGGTGCCGGATGCGGCGTTCGACGCGGATGCGGACACCTTCGAGGCGGT
The DNA here is from genome assembly GCF_022829565.1 of Methylobacterium sp. J-001. Lineage (NCBI taxonomy): Bacteria > Pseudomonadati > Pseudomonadota > Alphaproteobacteria > Hyphomicrobiales > Methylobacteriaceae > Methylobacterium > Methylobacterium sp. J-001. The sequence goes on along the minus strand of NZ_JAKSYN010000197.1, from coordinate 100,880 downwards.
GCCATGCCGGGCGTGATCAGCGGGGCGAGTGGCGGAAACAACCATGTCTGAGCTCAGCCTCAACGGCATCCCGATCGTCGACACCTTCGCGGAGGCGTTCGACGTGGCCGGGACCGCCATCGTCGTCACCAACGACACCGCTAAGTGGGCCATGATCGCCGCCACCACCATGACGGGTTTCGCCACGTCGGTGATCGGCTGCGGCGCCGAGGCCGGCATCGATGCCGTGCTGTCGCCGGAGGAGACTCCGGACGGCCGACCCGGGGTGCGCATCCTGCTGTTCGGCTTCGAGCCGAACGGCCTGAAGGAACAGCTGATCAAGCGGGTTGGCCAGTGCATCCTGACCTGCCCGGGCACGGCCTGCTTCGCGGGCGTCGATGGACCGAACAAGATCAAGCTCGGCGGTGCGATCCGGTATTTCGGTGACGGCTTCGCCATCGCCAAGCGCCTGCCCGACGCCACCGGCAAGGAACGGCGCTACTGGCGCATCCCGGTCATGGATGGCGAGTTCCTCTGCGAGGATTCAGTCCGGGCCGTGGATGGCGCGGTCGGCGGCGGCAACCTTCTGTTCCTCGGCCGTACACACGCTGAGACGCTGATCGTCGCCGAGGCGGCCGTGGAGGCCGCGAAGGCGGTGCCCGGCGCGATCCTGCCGTTTCCGGGCGGCATCGTCCGCTCGGGCTCGAAGGTCGGTGGGCGGACTAAGGGCATGATGGCCTCGACCAACGATGCTTACTGCCCGACCCTCAAGGGCCGGGCCGGCTCGGCGTTGCCCGCCGAGTGCGGCGTCGTGCTGGAGATCGTGATCGATGCGCTGACCTCGCAGGGTGTGTCCGATTCGATGCGGGCCGGACTCCATGCCGCCACCGAGATCGGCGGCAGGCACGGGCTGATCGCCGTCACGGCGGGCAATTACGGCGGCAATCTCGGCCGCCACCATTATCACCTGCGCGACCTGCTCGCGCGGGACGATGCCAAGAAGGAGGGCTGAGCCTTGAGCACCCTCACCCTGCGCGCGGCCCCGCCCGAGCGGCTCGACTTCTTGAACATCAACCCACTGGCCCTGAGCCGCCTGTCGCAGGCCGAGGCCGAGCGCCTGGAGGTCGGGACGACCCGCACCGGCGTCCGTCTCGGCGACTGCTTCTCGGTCGCGCTGGACGGCACCGACACCCTGACAATCGAAGGCGGCCATGAGCGCCTCGACCGGGTCGGCGCTTCCCTGTCCGAGGGCGCGATCCGCGTCACCGGCGATGTCGGCCAGCGCCTTGGCGAGGGCATGGCGGGTGGAAGCCTGACCGTGACCGGCCATGCCGGGCCCTATGCCGGCGCCGGAGCCACCGGCGGCACCATCACCATCGACGGCGACGCCGGTGACCATGCCGGCGGTGCCGTCTACGCCGCCAAGACCGGTCTCGACGGCGCGACCCTGATCATCCGTGGGACGGCCGGCGCCTATCTCGGCGATCGGATGCGGCGCGGAATCATCCTGGCCGGCCGGGCCGGGGCGTATGCCGGCTCCCGCATGATCGCCGGGACCCTGGTGGCGCTCGCGGTTGGCGACCATCCCGGCTACGGGATGCGCCGTGGCACCCTTCTGGTGGGTTCGCATGGTCGGTTGTCGCCGACCTTCGTGGAGACCGGGACCCACGATCTCGTCTTCCTGAAGCTCCTGGCAAAATCGCTGAAGGACCTCAGTGCCGAGCATGCCGCGCTGCTCGACCGGCCGCTGCGACGCTATTCTGGCGACCTTGCCACCATCGCCAAGGGTGAGATCTGGGTCGCGTCCTGACGCCGCCCTGGGCAGAGCGGCCGCGCGCGGCATATGCTCTGCCCAAGCCGGCCGACCCAAGGCCGGCACTGTGGGGAGGCGCCCATGCTTCTGCTTCTATCGATCTGCCTCGTCGCCCAGCCCTCGACCTGTCGCGAGGATCGGATCGAGATGTCCTACGAGGGCTCGAACCCTTTCATCTGCCTGCGCCATTCGCAGAGCGCTTTGGCGACCTGGCAGGCCTCCCACCCGGACTGGCATGTCGAGCGCTGGCGCTGCGCCGCGCGGGGCAGCCTGCCGAAGAACCTGTGACCCCGTCCCGCAACTGCGGGCAGAGGTTCACGGCCGGTCGTACCCGATGCGTTCGCTGAAACTTCGTTTCGCGTTGCTTCTCGGCGGTACCGCCGTCGTGGTGATGCTGGCCGCCGTCGCTGCATTGGCATCGATCGCCGCCGCCGAGCGCACGGTCGACCGTACCTTGGAGGCGCAGCGGCGCCTGGAACTGCTTGCCGAACTGTCGGGCCGGCTCACTCAGTTCGGCATGGCGGCGGTCGAGACCGTGGGCAATCCGGACGGCCAGCCCGAAGCCATGGCGATTGCACGCGACAATGCCGATCGGGCGCTGACCACTGTCGATGCGGCCCTGGCCCAGAGCTTCCCACCGAGCGACGATCCCGCCGACCGCATGCAATATGCTGCCCGGACGCGCCCGATGGCGCAGCTGCGCGCCGCCCGGGTCGTGCTCGACCGGCAGGTGGCGCAGATCAGCCGCCAGACCGAGCCCGAGAAGCGTCAGGACGCGATCAAAGGCGCGCTCAACGGCTTCGGAGCGATGACCGGCCAGCCGCTCTCGTTCCTGATCGAGGCCGAGCGGCGCAGCATGGCGCTGGGTTCCGAGGAGGCTCGTGCCCTGTCGGCGCGCCTGCGCGTAGCCGCTGCGGCGGCGGTCGCGGCTGCCCTGGTGCTGCTTGCCGTACTGTACCGCGGTGTCACCCGCCCGACCCTGGCGCGGATCGAGGAAGTCCGGCGTGCGGCGAGCGCCATCGGCCATGGCGCCCTCGACACGCGGCTCTCGGTGGCGACCCGGGACGAGCTCGGTCTCCTGATGACCAACGTCAACCGCATGGCCGCACGGCTCGCCCGACGGGAATCGCGGGTCGCGGCCGACCGGGCGGCGCTGGAGGATACGGTCGCGACCCGCACCGCCGATCTGCGCGCCGCCAACGCCCGGCTCGAAGCCGTCGACCGGTCGCGCCGGCGCTTCTTCGCCGATGTCAGCCACGAGCTGCGCACCCCGCTGACCGTAATCCTGGGCGAATGCGACTTGGCGTTGCGCGGCGCGTACCGGGGCGGCGATCCGGGGCCGGTCTTCGCGACGATCCGCAAGCGGGCGCAGCGGCTGAAGCTGCGGGTGGAGGATCTGCTGCGCGTGGCCCGCTCCGAATCGGGCGAGATCGAGTTCGACAAGCGCCCCCTCGGGCTCGCCTCGGTCCTGGCCGAGGCGGTCGACAACATGGCGTCGGAGGCCGCGCGCCGGCGGGTCGCCCTGAACCTAGAGCCAGGCACTCAGGACGTGGAATGCCTGGCCGACCGGGAATGGATCCGTCAGACGGTCGAGAGCCTCGTGGACAACGCCCTGCGCCACGCGAAGGGGCTGAGCCGCGTCGAGGTCGCGCTGTCGACCGAGCCGGGCGCCCTCGGCCGGATCACGGTGACCGATGACGGGCCGGGCTTCGGCGCCTCGGAGGCCGAGCTGTTCGAACGCTTCCGCCGCGGCGCGGGGCCGAGTCCGGACGAGACCGGGTTCGGTATCGGGCTGGCGCTCGCCCGCTGGATCGTCGAGCAGCATGGCGGCACGATCCGCCTCGGAGCCGGCCCGGGGGGACGCGGAGCTCGGGTCAGCCTGGACATCCCGGCGCTCGATCCGGCATGGGGAACGGGCACGGCCGGGGATACGGCCGGCGGCGCGCAGGTGAGGGAGTCGGCCGCATGACGCGGATCCTGATCGTCGAGGACGATATCGATATCCGGGGCCTGTTGGCCCGCGGCCTGGAAGCCGAGGGGTTCGAGGTCGGCACCGCGGCTTGCGTGGACGAGGCGTTGAAGGCCGCCCACGACCCGGCGCCCGGCGCCGTTCTCCTGGATATCAACCTGCCCGACGGGTCCGGCCACGATGTCTGCCGGTCACTCCGCGAAGGCGGTTTCCCGGGGGCGATCCTGTTCCTGTCCGCGCGTGACGAGATTCGCGACCGGGCCGAAGGTCTGGCGCTCGGAGCCGACGATTACATCATCAAGCCCTTCGTGTTCGACGAACTCGTTGCGCGCCTGCGCACGCATCTGATGCGGCGGGAGCAGGCCGAGGCGCCGCGCTCGCGCCTCGCTGCCGGCCGGCTTCTGCTCGATCTCGACACCCGCCAGGCGAGTTGCGGGGAGGCCAGCGCCCGTCTCACGCCGCGCGAAGCCGACCTGCTCGCGATGCTGATGGAGAGCATCGGCAAACCGGTCTCCCGGGCCGATATCTTCGATCGGCTTTGGGCCAGCCAGGGCGGCCTCTCGCTCAACGTGGTCGACGTCTATATCGGATACCTGCGCTCAAAGATGGCCGACTTCGTCCGCTACGGCGGCCCGGGATTGGTCACCGTCCGGGGAAAGGGCTTCATGCTGGAGCTACGAGGTCCGGACTTCCGCCAGTAGAAGCTTATACTTAAGTCGAACTGGGTAACGTTTTCCCCGAGTATCTGGGCATTTAGGTCGGGTCTCACGAAAAATTTGGGAGGATCCGGCAAGTTAGTGCTTGAAGACCGCTGCTGAATCGCCGATATCCAAAGCGCGCCGGAAACCAAAGCGCCATCAGTGTCTTAGGGGTCTCTTAGGAACCCGTGACGCTTGGTGAGGATACCGCCAAGGAGAAACACCATGAAGTGGGCTGCCCCTGTTGTGTCCGAGATCTGCGTCGGCATGGAAGTGACGAGCTACGAGTCGGCCGAGATCGACACCTTCAACTGAGTTTCCAGGGGCCGGGGATCGCGGGAGCCGCACCATGCGCATCGTGATTCTCGGCTCCGCGGCCGGCGGCGGCTTGCCCCAGTGGAATTGCCGCTGCCACATCTGCACCATGGCGCGATCTGAGCCCGACCGGGTTCGCCCGCGGACGCAGTCGAGCATCGCGATTTCGGCGGACGGGGCCGATTGGCTCCTGATCAACGCCTCGCCGGATATACGGCAACAGCTCTTCGACAATCCTCAGATGCATCCCCGCGAAGGGCTGCGGCACTCGCCGATCCGATCCGTGCTTCTGACCAACGGAGACGTCGATCATGTGGCGGGCCTTTTGACCCTCCGCGAGGGCCAGCCCTACACGCTCTACGCCACCCGTGGCATCCTGGAGTCGGTCAACGCCAATCGCGTGTTCGACGTTATGGCGGAGGGTGTCGTTGCCCGTCAGCCCATCGCCATGGAGCAGCGTTTCGAGCCGCTTCCCGGCTTGGCTGTGACGCTGTTTCCAGTCCCCGGCAAGGTGCCCTTGTGGCTCGAGGACGAGACGATGGAGATCGGCGCCGAGACTGAGACCACCGTCGGCGCCCTGATCGAAGCGGGTGGACGCCGCCTTGCGTATGTTCCGGGATGCGCCCGGGTGACAGATGGTCTCCGCGAACGGATTGCCGGCGTGGACGCACTCTTGTTCGACGGAACCGTTCTGCTCGATGACGACATGATCCGGGCCGGTGTCGGCACGAAAACCGGCTGGCGTATGGGGCACGTCCCGATGCGAGGCGCGAATGGGTCGATCGAAGCGCTTGCCGACGTCGCTATCGGTCAACGGGTCTTCGTCCACATCAACAACACCAATCCGGTCTTGATCGAGGGCTCACCGGAACGGGCCGATGTCGAGGCGGCCGGGTGGCGTGTAGCGCACGACGGGTTTAGCCTCGCCCTCTGAGACACGTTCGACCGGTGGTTGGGCACCGACCAAGCCGGCACTATATCGATTCCGAGCCCGGACATTCGCCCCGCGGGGTCGCGTTCTGAAAGTAAGTCCTCGGCTTTCCCGACGCGGCTCTCAATGAGGGCGAGGTCGGAGTACAGGAAACGCGACCCGAGAACGGATTCCGGAAACGCCATGAACGCAGTCTTCCCGCCCCCCGACGCCGCTGACAGCCAACGCCTCCTGAGCCCGGATGAGCTGGAGGCGGCGCTTCGCGATATCGGCGCGCGCCGGTACCACATCCTGCATCCGTTCCACCGCCTCCTCCACGATGGCAATCTGTCGAAGGATCAGGTTCGGGCCTGGGCTCTCAACCGCTACTATTATCAAGCCATGATCCCGGTGAAGGACTCTGCCGTCCTTGCCCGGATGACCGATGCGTCCCTTCGGCGGATCTGGCGCCAGCGCATCGTCGACCACGACGGGGACCATCCGGGCGACGGCGGTATCGAGCGCTGGCTGAAGCTTGCCGAGGGGGTTGGCTTTGAACGCGACTACGTTTTATCGACCCGTGGCACCCTCTCGGCGACCAAGTTCTCAGTGGAAGCCTATGTCCACTTCGTCGCAGAAAAAAGCTTGTTGGAAGCGATCGCGTCGTCGTTGACGGAGATGTTCTCGCCGACCATCATTTCCGAGCGTGTTGCCGGAATGCTGAAGAACTACGACTTCATCACCAAGGACACGCTGGCCTATTTCGACAAGCGTCTAACCCAGGCGCCGCGCGATGCCGACTTCGCCCTCGACTATGTGAAGACGCACGCGACCACGCCCGAGCTGCAGCGTCAGGCCATGGACGCGCTGACTTTCAAGTGCAACGTCCTCTGGACGCAGCTCGACGCCCTGTACTTCGCCTATGTCGCCCCCGGGATGATCCCCCCGGATGCCTGGACGCCGGGGACCGGCCTCGTCGCTGAAGCGCTGGTCCCTCAGGCGGGTGCCGGCGTGCGCAAGATGGTGGCCGATGACAGGCCGCGCCTGCCACGCGGCGTGCGTCTGCGCCATGACGAGACCCGCGGCAAGTACGTCCTGCTCGCCCCCGAGCGGACCTTCGATCTCGACGACAACGCCGTGGCGGTGCTCAAGCTCGTCGATGGTGACCGGAGCGTCGCGGCGATCGCGGATGAGCTGGGCCGGACCTATGCGGCCGACCCGCGGGCCATCGAGGCCGACATCCTTGTGATGCTGGACGGCCTGGCAGAGAAACGGGTCCTGGAGCGATGAACGCACTGACGCCGAACCGGCCGGACGTGCCGGCGCCGGTGGGTCTGCTCGCCGAGCTGACTCATCGCTGCCCGTTGCGTTGTCCCTACTGCTCGAATCCGCTCGAGCTGGACCGCCGGTCCGGCGAGCTGGACACGGCGACGTGGCAGCGTGTCCTCACCGAGGCGTCCGGCCTGGGCGTTCTCCACGTCCACCTGTCGGGCGGTGAGCCGACGGCGCGCAATGACATCGTCGAGATCACTAAGACCTGCGCGGATCTCGGCCTCTACTCGAACCTCATCACCTCCGGGGTTGGCGGTGCGCTGTCGAAGCTCCAAGCGTTGTACGATGTCGGGCTCGACCACGTGCAACTCTCGGTACAGGGCGTCGACGCTCAGAACGCTGAGAGGATCGGCGGCCTGAAGAATGCGCAGCCGCAAAAATTCGAGTTCGCTGCCAAGGTCGTAGAACTCGGGCTACCCCTGACCCTGAATTCGGTGATCCACCGTGGCAATATCCACGAGGTCGAAGGCTTCATCGACCTGGCGGTGAAGATGGGCGCCAAGCGGCTCGAGGTGGCCCACACGCAGTATTATGGCTGGGCGTACGTGAACCGCGCCGCCCTGATGCCCGACAAGACGCAGGTCGATGCCTCGATCCGGATCGTCGAGGCGGCCCGCGAGCGCCTCAAGGGTCAGCTCGTCATCGATCTCGTCGTGCCGGATTACTACGCGAAATATCCGAAGGCCTGCGCGGGCGGCTGGGGCCGCAAGCTCATGAACGTCACGCCTCAAGGCAAGGTACTGCCCTGCCACGCGGCTGAGACGATTCCAGGCCTCGAATTCTGGCACGTCACGGAACACTCGCTGGGCGAGATCTGGCGCGATTCGCCAGCTTTTACGGCCTATCGCGGGACCGACTGGATGCAGGAGCCCTGCCGCTCCTGCGACCGGCGCGAGAAGGATTGGGGCGGCTGCCGCTGCCAGGCCCTAGCGCTGGCCGGTGATGCCGCTGCTACTGACCCGGCCTGCTCGCTTTCGCCACTTCACGCCAAAGTGCGGGCGCTTGCCGTCGAAGAGGCGGCCGAGACACCGCCAGATTACATTTATCGGACGATCGGCAGCAACGTTCGGTCGCCGTTCAAGGAGGACGTCAACTCGTGAAGCTTCTTGCCACGACAGCCGTCGCGCTGGTGCTGGCCGCGATGCCGGCGCTTGCTGAAGATGCGCCGAAGCCCGGCACGGTCACTCAGGTCAACGCGGCGGCGCCGCCGACCGCTGCAGATCTGCTGTTCGACCAGCCGAATATGAAGAACGCGGCGCCGGGTACGACGATCACGTACGACTACATGCGTCGATCGGGTATCTCGAAAGGGCCATTTGGACCACCGTTGTCGGATACTATCACGCTGAAGTTGGAGCCGGGGAAGAGTCCGGAGGCTCGCGACATCAGCGTGGTGATGTTTTCCGGGATGAACCGCATGCCGGCGGGCCCCTTCGAGGACATGAGCGGCAACCCGGTGGTGTCGCTCTTTCTCGAAAACCATCTTCGTTCGCTGGCGAAGGTGCTGGAGGCAAATCCGCGCTACCTGAAGCTCGCGATCCGCAAAGGACTGCGTGAAGGCGCTTCCGTGACGCCGACCAAGGTTGAGGTGGGCGGCCGTGAAGTGAATGGCTGGCGGGTCGAGATCCAGCCCTTCGCCAAGGATGCCATGGAACAGCGCATGCGCGGCATGGATAAGATGACCTACACTTTCGTCACCTCCGCGGAGGTTCCCGGCCAGATCGTCTCCATCGAAGCGTCGGCGAAGAACGCCGAGGGTGGTGAGTTGCTTGAGGAGAAGCTGAGCTATGATCAGAAAGCTGGCTGAACGCGGCGCATTGGCAGCCCTGGCCCTTACCGTCTCGGGTATGGCCGGCTGGGCAGCCGAAGAGAATGACTATCCCACCGACGCGCGGGTCGATTACGTCTTCGGCTGCATGGCGGCCAACGGCCAGACCCGCGAGAGCATGCAGCGGTGCTCCTGCTCTCTCGACCAGCTCGCCGCGATCCTGCCCTACGACAAGTACGTCCAGGCGAGCACGGTCCTGTCCATGCGTCAGGGCATTGGCAACCGGGCGAACGAGTTCAAATCGACCAAGATCTTCGACGACAAGGTCGCGGATCTGCGCCGCGCCCAGGCCGAGGCCGAAATCCGCTGCTATCGCGGCTGATGAACAGACAATGACGGCCAGCGTTGCGCTGGCCAGTTGTTTCGATCACACCGGGTCCCGAACCGCACCTGCGAACGGGACCCGATCCGTGCCCCCCTCCCCCCGCCTGTCCGACCTGCTGCCCGGCCTCGGCGCCCGCACGCTGGTTATGGGCATCCTGAACGTCACCCCGGATTCCTTTTCCGATGGCGGCTTGTTCGCCGGCGAGGCCGAAGCCTTGTCTCAGGCCGAGCGGTTGGTGGCCGAGGGTGCTGCCATCCTCGATATCGGTGGTGAATCGACCCGGCCCGGCCACGTTCCAGTCCCGGCCGAGGAGGAGCAATCCCGCGTTCTGCCGGTGATCCGAGCGCTGGCGCCCCGTCTTTCGGTGCCGATCTCGATCGATACCCACAAGGCGTCCACAGCCCGCCTCGCCCTCGAAGCCGGAGCCCGCATCGTCAACGACGTCTGGGGCCTGCAACGCGAGCCCGATATTGCCTCGGTCGCTGCCGCGCATGGCGCCCCGGTGGTGATCATGCACAACCGCGAGACGATCGATCCGGACATCGACATCGTTGCCGACATGCGGGCCTTCTTCGAGCGCTCGCTCGATATTGCCCGTCGCGCCGGCATTCCAGAGGGCGACATCGTGCTTGATCCGGGAGTCGGCTTCGGCAAGACCTGGTCACAACATCTGGAGGCGCTGCGGCGCCTGCCCGAGATCCGGGCCCTCGGCTTTCCCGTGCTGGTCGGCGTCTCGCGCAAGTCGCTGCTCGGCCGCCTGCACGACCGTGAGACCAAGCCAGCTGATCGCCTTCATAGCTCACTCGCCGCCCATGCCCTCGCGGCAACGCTGGGCGCCGACATCGTACGCGTCCACGACGTGGCCGCCCATGTCGATGCCATGCGGGTCGTCGACGCCGTCATGCGGCCGGAGGCCCAATGAGCGGCTCACTGGACCGCATCGGAGTCACGCGCATCGCCGTCTTCGGGCGCCACGGCGTCCTGCCCGAAGAGGCGGTGCTGGGCCAGCGCTTCTATATCTCGCTCGAGGCTCGGCTCGACCTCGCGCCCGCCGGGCGTTCGGACGATGTCGCCCACACCGTCAGCTACGCTGACCTGACCCAGATCGCCGTTGAGATTGCCACCGAGAGGCGGTTCGACCTGATTGAGGCGCTGGCGGAGACCATCGCCGCCACGATCCTCGACCGCTTCGCGCCGGTGGAGGCAATCACTGTACGGGTCGACAAGCCGAGCGCGCCGGTGCCGGCGATTCTGGACGGAGTCAGCATCGAGATCACCCGGCATCGCGGAGTTGGCGCATGAGAGCTTATCTCGGCATCGGCAGCAATATCGGCGATATGGCCCAGATGCTGGACCGGGCCGTCGCCGGGTTGGCTGCCACCCCCGGCATCGCGGTGGTTGCGCGGTCGGCCGATTATCGGACCCCGCCCTGGGGCAAGACGGATCAGCCCTGGTTCCTGAACGGGGCGGTCGCGGTCGATACCGATCTCGATCCGCACGGGCTGCTCGACGCGTGCCTCTCCGTCGAGCTCGAGCTCGGTCGGCTACGCGCGGAGCGCTGGGGACCGCGGGTCATCGATATCGATGTGCTTGCTTATGAGGGTGCTGCGGTGGACGACGAGCGTCTGGTGCTCCCGCATCGCCACGTCCGCGAACGCGCCTTCGTGCTGGTGCCGCTGGCCGAGATCGCCCCAGACCTCGTCATCGGTGGCGAGCGTGTCACCGATGCCTTGGCGAAGCTCGATCAGAGCGGCATCGAGCGCGTCTGAATCCTCGGTTCCGAAGGCCACAATCCTTTTGCGCGGTCCGAGGTGATATCCGTGGATTTCGAGGCGTCCTCCTGCAAAGCCCATTAAAGACGTTAGGCTTCACGAAGCCCCGAATTCGCGCTCAGTGGTCGCTGGGATCGGTGAGCTTATTCTCCTCGTCATCGAGGAGGGGGACGTCGTAATCGCGCAGCACCTTGTCGATGTCGGCCTTGCGCTTGCGCAACACGGTGTTCAGCGAGCGCTTCCAGTCGTTCTCACCCAACCGCACGCCCATGGCGATCCGGTAGGCCATGGGTGGCCGTTCCGGCTCCTTGAGCAAAGGAACCACGGTCATCGGCGTCCCGGATTGTTTGGCGAGCCAGCCCGCAGCGGGCCCCCAGAGTACGGCGGCGTCGATCTCCTTGGCAGCAAGCGCCCCGATGATCTCCGCGCCGACCGTCTGATATTTGCGTGCCGGATCGAGCTGGTACGGCGCATAGGCCTTCATGGTCGAGACCAGGCCAAGATCACCCATCCGGTTCACCGGTGGTGTGCCGGCAATGACGCCGATGGCTTTGCCTTTCAGCCGCGGGTCGTCGAGGGCCGTGATGCCGTCGAGCTCACCCGTGCGCGTGACCAGCGTGTAGGACGACCGGTAATAGGGATTGGTGGTCTGGACGAGGTCGCTGCCGAAGGCCTGTCCGATGATCAGATCGCAGAGGCCTGTGCCGAGCGTATTGCGCACGAAGCCCGGGCCCTGGGTCAGCCAGTAATAGCGGAGCTTCACCTTCAGCTCATCGGCGATGATCGCCGCGATCTTGTTCTCAAAGCCGTCATCCTTGCGCTCGGAGAACGGCATGTTGCCGGGATCACCGCAGACCCGCAGGACGTCGGTCGTAACCGTGTCCGGCAGGTGCTGCGCGGCAGCCCCCTGCGCCACCGTCATCGACAGGGCGCAGAGGGCGAACGTACGGAGCAAGGGCGCCATCAGCTGCCCATGCACTCCTTCTCGGCCTTCCGGGCCGTATCCGGCTTGTCCTCGTGCTCGGAGGGGCGGACGCGACCGATCGCGCCGTCTGCCCGTGCCTTGAGGTAGGTGTAGAGATCGTCCGAGTAGCACATGACGTTCTTGTTGTCGCCGAAGGCCGGCATGACCTTCTGCTCGGAGGCGCTCACATCCTGCTTGCCGCCGACGAGGATGCCGATGAACTCCTCATAGGAGAGGTGCTTCAGCGAATCCTTCAGGGCCGGCGCGTAGGTCGAGCCCATGCCATCCGGGCCGTGGCAGACGTGGCACTCGGCGTGATAGCGCCGGTAGCCCGAGTAGGTGTACCAGTCGAGCTTCTTGCCGTCGTCCGTGATGTGGTACGTCGGATGGCCGTCGGCATCGATATACTTGCCGTCCTCGACCTTCACTGCAGCATTCTTCTTGAGCAGCGCGGGGTCCTGCTCGGCGGTCTTGTCGTTCGCATTCAGCGAATTGGCGAGCGCCGGATCGGCAGGCTTGGCATCCTCAGCATGTACGGCAACCGCGGAAACGGTCGCTAGGGCGAGGGCGGCCAGAAGCGGCCGCGTTACGATGTTGCTGAGGTTGTGCAACGTGTAGTCTCCCTAGAGCGAGGCCCTTCGTCTCGCGTTGAGCCGCAGCCTCTTACGACAAATTCTAATCACAAGGATGCCGGCGCGGAAACCCGCGCCGGCACCATTTCGCGACCGAGCCCCTGCGGCCGATTAGTTCGGCAGGGCGAAGACGGTCAGCTGACCGCCGAGGTTGGTGTACTGCGACAGAGCCGCGTAGCCACCCACCGCGCCGAGGCCGGCGTTCGGGTCGGTCAGGCCGGCCGCGAGGCCGATGCCGGCCCAACCGCCGACGCCCGACAGGACGCCCACGTACTGCTTGCCCTTGAGCTGGTAGGTCATCACGTTGCCGATGATGCCCGACGGCGTCTTGAACTTGAACAGCTCCTTGCCGGTCTTGTCGTCGACAGCCTTCAGGTAACCCTCGAGGGTTCCGTAGAACACCACGTCACCGGCGGTGGCGAGAGCACCGGACCACACCGAGAACTGCTCGGCATTGGACCACTTGATCTTACCGTTCACGCCATCCCAGGCGATGAAGTTACCCATGCCGCCATGCGAGTTCGGGGCCGGGTACATCGACAGGGTCGCACCGACGTAGGGCTGGCCCGGGGTGTAGGTCACCCGGAACGGCTCGTAGTCCATGCAGACGTGGTTGGTTGGCACGTAGAACAGGTTGGTCTTCGGCGAGAAGGCAGCAGGCTGCTGATCCTTGGTGCCGAGGGCCGCCGGGCAGATACCCTTGGAGTTGGTGTCCTCACCGTTCTGCTCGGTCGAGTACTTCGACATGACCAGCGGCCGGCCGTAGTTCTTCGAACCCTTGTCCATGTCGACCTTGGTCGCCCAGTTGACGGCCGGATCGAACTTCTCAGCGACCAGGAGGGCGCCGGTCTCGCGGTTCAGCGTGTAGCCGAAGCCGTTACGGTCGAAGTGGGTCAGGAGCGGCTGCTCCTTGCCATCGATCTTCTGATCCGTGAGGATCATCTCGTTGATGCCGTCGTAGTCCCACTCGTCGTGCGGGGTCATCTGGTAGACCCACTTGGCGACGCCGGTATCCGGGTTACGCGCCCAGATGGTCATCGACCACTTGTTGTCGCCCGGACGCTGCTTGGGGTTCCAGGTCGAGGGGTTGCCCGAGCCGTAGTACATCAGGTCGAGCTTCGGGTCGTACGAGAACCAGCCCCAGGTGCAGCCGCCGCCGGTCTTCCACTGATCACCTTCCCAGGTCTTCAGCGAAGAATCCTTGCCGACCGGCTTGCCGAGCGAGGTGGTCTTCTCCGGGTCGACCAGCATCTGGTCGTCCGGGCCGACCGAGTAGCCGCGCCACACCTTCTTGCCGGTCTTCAGGTCGTAGGCGGTGACGTGGCACTGCACGCCGAACTCGCCGCCCGAGATACCGACGATGACCTTGTCCTTCACGGGCAGAACCGTGGCGGTGTTGGTCTCGCCCTTCTTCGGATCGCCGTTGACGACCGACCAGTTCACCTTGCCGGTCTTGGCGTCGAGCGACACGAGGGTGGTGTCGGCCTGGTGCAGCAGGATGGCGCCGTCGGCGTAGGCGAGGCCGCGGTTGACCGTGTCACAGCACATGACCGGGATCACGGACGGATCCTGCTTCGGCTCGTACTTCCAGACGATCTTGGCCTCGTGGTCGAGGTCGAGGGCGTACACGATGTTCGGGAACGGCGTGTGCACGTACATCATGTTGCCGATCACGAGCGGCGAGCCCTCGTGGCCGCGCAGCACGCCGGTCGAGAAGGTCCAGGCAACCTGGAGGTTCTTCACGTTCGCCGAGGTGATCTGATCGAGCTTGGAATAACGGGTGTTGGCGTAGTCGACCGTCTGAAGTGCTTGCTCCGCCGGGTTGGCGATGCTCTTCAGAACGCTTTCGTTGGCCAGCGCCGGCGCGGCGATAGCCGCGACACCTGCGCCGAGCGCGAGGAGATGTACCGCTCTCATGGGTTCCTCCGACAAGTCTTTAAGAGTCGTTTAGACGCACTGAGAGAATGGCGTCCCTCGGACCCCGACCTGACTGTTTGCGACAGGGATGGACGCTTCGGTAGCGGGCGTAGCGGACTTGAGGAGACCAGAAGATCCCCTCGCCAGGAGCCGCCATCCCTGAGGCGGCCCCCTCGAAACCGAAGCTTGAACGGACCTTAAGAGATTTTTGAGCGCCGTCAACTCGCTGTTCTGCGGTCCTGGGGACAAGGTGAAAGCTTCTTTTCGCATGACAAACCGCATTCTAATGTCATTGCCATGCGAAAGGAAATGTTGCGCTGCACAAGCGTTGCAGGAGGTGTTTTCCATAAGCTCACGCGACCGTGAGGCGCGGTCATGCAACACTTGCACGCACCTTCTCGGCGGACCGCGTCATCATGCATTTGCGGCGTAGGGAGCTTACGGTGATGCGTATTCGGCACTCGCGAATCGTGACGTCTCGATTGCGCTGCGGAATGTTGCCGAAGCGGAGAAACGCGCCTAATCGCGCGTTGAGTCCTGTGCGCTTTCTCGCCGCATGGGTTGCGAACGCGCCGGTGCGTGCGAACTTTTCGGTGCGGCCTCGCGAGCCTGTGATTGCCGAAACGTCCCGGTGCCCAAGGCCGGATGCGCAGTGCTCGGCCGGGAGAATAACCCATGACGTTTGTGTGATGGCTGTCATCGCTGGGGCGTCTCACAGAGATGCTCTGGCGATATCCGGCTTGCGGATGCCGGCGGCGCGGGACGGCGACGACGGCAGTGCCTCTCTGACGTTCATGAGCTGAACGATTCGGGCCGAGCGGCGACGGCGCGGGTTCAGCAATCCGGGAACAAGCCGGCTCGGAAAGGCGACGGTCAGAGTGCGCCGATGTCGCCCGTGCTCTCAAATTCGGCTGCGTCACCGACGAGGTCGGTCAAGGAGATGTCGAGTCGGCGACCGGTCTTGAGTCGAAGCTGCGCATCGGGCTCCAGCCAAATCGGACGCAATCCAGCATGGCTCCCGTGGAGATCGCCGTAGGCATAGAGCCCCCCTTGCCGACGCTCGACCACGACGCGGTAGCGGACCCGCACGGCTTCGCATCCTTGGGCCGTAACGAGGCCGCGTCCGGTCAGCGTCGTCAGGATTTCGTTCGGTTCGAACATACGCCGGATGAGTCAGCAGGATTAAGTGGCAAGCGTCGTTGCCACTTAATCCTGGTTCTTCAGCGTGTCACGCCCATGTGACCGTGCGGTCATACAGTCCCGCCTCGGTATAGACGTGGCGCGGTTTCCTATGCCGTCGGGGCAAGCATCGTTGGCAGATCAGTCAATCGGCGCCGTGGGGGGACTGACGCGTATCTACGCGCGAAACCGCTCGAATTCCGTCATAGGCCTCGCTGCCTGCGGTCCGAACGGGAGTGGGGTGGTATTGTTCGGGGTGGTTGATCCCTCATCAGCCATCGCATCTGCGAGCGCGGATCAATCACTTCTATAGGCGACGGTTTCGGTGATGATACCGACACACCTGTTGTAGCCTGTCCTGTGTCTCTCGCTGTGAGCGGAGATCGGCTGTCGAGGAAAGTTTCGGCAGGATCAGCTTCCGATCAGCACCATGCTGTTCGGAGCCGTCAGCAAGAAACGATTTCGCCTCGGCTCAGCACCGTTCCGGATGTAGGCCTTCGTGACCTTGGGCGCCGCGAACGGGCGGGGGCTGAGCCAGCTTCGAACCGTCATCGCGTACCAATAAGCGGTCGCTGAACACTCGGGATCGGGCTTTTGCGGCGGACGGCCCCCACGTCGATCCAGGGCGTTATGGTCGATACCATCCCGCCCCTGTCCCAATTTCCCCGAAACTCGATCGTGCCTCGCCAACGGACCGTTCGTGAGACGGCAGACGCAAATGGAAAGGTCACCTGAATCTAAACGGACGCAATTGGACCACGCTAACCGTCGATCCCCGCCCGATCGGCCGGATTCGTCGGCTCCAGGTCGCGGACCACGATGCGCCCGCTCTCCACCGAGAGCGCCAGACGACCTTGCTTCAAAGCCAGTGCCTTGTCGCCGAACAGGCTCCGGCGCCAGCCCTGCAGCGCCGGGACCTCTGCGGTGTCATCGTCCGCGATAGCCTCGAGATCGTCCACCGTGGCGATGATCTTCGGCGCGACGGCTTCGGATTCACACACCGCCTTCAGCAGCACCTTCAGGAGTTCGACGATCGCCCCGTTTCCGCCGCTGCGCCGCATCCGCTCGGGCATGCGGATGTCGCCGGTGTCCCGGGTCAGGCCGCGCTCCACGGCTGCCAAGATGTCGGCCCCCGTACGCGAGCGCTCGAAACCGGCCGGGATCGTACGCAGCCGGCCCAGGGCTTCGGCATTGCGCGGAGCCGCTGAAGCGACGTCGATCACCGCCTCATCCTTAAGCACGCGCCCGCGGGGGACGTTGCGCGTCTGAGCTTCGCTCTCGCGCCACGCAGCCACCTCCATGAGGACTGCGATCTCGCGGGGCTTGCGCATCCGACCGGACAAGCGCCGCCAGGCTTGGGCAGGGTCCGCCCGATAGGTTTCGGGAGAGGTGAGAACCGCCATCTCCTCGTCAAGCCAGGCGCCGCGATCCGTGCGCAGCAGCTCGGCGACGAGGACCTCGTAGACCTTCACCAGATGGGTGACGTCCGACAGGGCGTAGCTCAGCTGAGCCTCCGAGAGCGGACGGCGCGACCAGTCGGTGAACCGCGAAGACTTGTCGATCTTGGCCTTGGCCACGTCGTTGACGAGCTGCTCATACGACACGGAGTCGCCGTAGCCGCAGACCATGGCGGCGACCTGGGTGTCGAAGAACGGCTGGGGCAGGATCCCGCCCATCAGCCAGATGATTTCGAGGTCCTGACGGGCGGAATGGAAAACCTTCACGGTCCGCTCATCCGCCATCAGGTCGATGAACGGCTGCAGGTCGATGCCCGTAGCCTGTGGATCGACCAAGACACCCGTCCCATCCGGCGCCGCGATCTGGATCAGGCACAGTTTCGGGTAGTATGTCGTCTCGCGCATGAACTCCGTGTCGACGGTCACGAAGGGCTGCTCGGCGAGACGCGTGCAAACGTCGTGCAGCGCGGCGGTGGTCGTAATCAGGTCCATGAATCCGGCTATACGCAACCGACAGCGTCATGGGGAGCCACCTGCGAGAAGGTCCCCATATTTCACATGATGTTTCGCAGGGGCGGCGACACCGCGGAAGCTACGCAGAGCGGGAGAGGATCGCGCGCCGGCCCGCGTTCGCCTGTCGGCGCGTCCGCATCGCATCGGCCCGGCGCTGGGCCTCGGCGCGGCCAAGCAGCCGGTCCAGGATGCCGGTCTCGATGCGCTCCCCCGTCCCCCCGTCGGTGCGCCGGCGGATCCGATCGACCCGAAAGCCACGAGAGCCACGAGAGCTTCCGCTGCGCGTGTCGATGCCGCCCAGCAAGGTGCGCCCAGGCCCCAGCTTCAGCTCGCGCGCCGATATCGATCGGCTGCTCCAGGTGCCGGTCACGTCCTCGTAGACGAGGTCGAAACGGCCATTGAGGGGCAGCGTGCGCCAGGGGCTGGGCGGGGTTTCGCAGGGCCGACCAGGGCGGCCCTTGGGATCGGAAAAAGCGTTGTCGATCATGGACATCATATGGGGATCGGCCGTCCGATCCGGTAGGTCGGCGGCCCGACCCGGCACCGGATTCCGGCCGCTCCTGCTTGACTTGGGGGGGCTTGCGTGAATGGTGCCGGCCTTCCCAGAGAAGAAGCCCGTCATGCACCGTTACCGTTCGCACACCTGCGGGGCGCTCCGCCCGTCCGACGTCGGACAGACCGTCCGGCTCTCAGGCTGGTGCCACCGCATCCGCGACCATGGCGGCGTGCTGTTCATCGACCTGCGCGACCATTACGGGCTGACGCAATGCGTGATCGATTCCGACTCGCCGGCTTTCAAGGCGGCTGAGTTGGCGCGTTCGGAATGGGTGGTGCGGATCGACGGCCGCGTGCGCACGCGGCCCGCCGGCACCGAGAACGCCGAACTGCCGACCGGAGCGGTCGAGGTCTATATCGATGACCTGGAAGTGCTGGGCCCGGCGGGCGAATTGCCGCTGCCGGTCTTCGGCGACCTCGAATATCCGGAGGAGACGCGGCTGCGGTACCGCTTCCTCGACCTGCGCCGGGACAAGCTCCACGCCAACATCATGAAGCGCGGCGCGATCATCGACGCGCTGCGCCGCCGGATGCGCGATGGCGGCTTCTTCGAGTTCCAGACCCCGATCCTGACCGCGTCCTCGCCGGAGGGGGCCCGCGACTACCTCGTGCCGTCCCGTGTCCATCCCGGCAAGTTCTACGCGCTCCCGCAGGCGCCGCAGCAATTCAAGCAGCTGACGATGATCGCGGGCTTCGACCGCTACTTCCAGATCGCCCCCTGCTTCCGCGACGAGGACGCCCGGGCCGACCGCTCGCCCGGTGAATTTTATCAGCTCGACATCGAGATGAGCTTCGTCACGCAGGAGGACGTGTTCCAGGCGGTGGAGCCGGTTCTGCGCGGGGTCTTCGAAGAGTTCGCGGACGGCAAGCGCGTCACAAAGGACTTCCCGCGCATCACCTTCGCAGACTCGATGCTGAAATACGGCGTCGACAAGCCGGACCTTCGCAATCCCCTCATCATCGCCGACGTCACCGACGAGTTCGCCCGGGACGACGTGGCATTCAAGGCGTTCAAGGGCGTCATCGCCGCCGGGGGCGTGGTCCGGGCGATCCCGGCGACCGGGGCCGGGTCGCAGCCGCGCTCGTTCTTCGACAAGCTCAACGACTGGGCCCGCTCCGAGGGGGCGCCCGGGCTTGGCTACGTCGTGTTCGAGGAAGACGGCGGTCAGCTCACCGGCAAGGGGCCGATCGCCAAGTTCATCCCGGCCGAGGTCCAGGCCCTGATCGCGCAGAAGACCGGCGTAAAGGCCGGCGACGCGGTGTTCTTCTCTGCCGGCACCGAAGCCAAGGCGGCGGCGCTCGCCGGAAAGGCCCGCATCCGCATCGGCGACGAGTTGGGCCTGTGCGACAAGGACCAGTACGCGTTCTGCTGGATCACCGACTTCCCGATGTACGAGTGGAGCGAGGAGGAGAAGCGGATCGACTTCTCCCACAACCCGTTCTCGATGCCGAACATCGACCGCGAGGACTTCTTGAAGTTCGACCTCGATGCGCTGGCATCCGAGGACGAGAACGGCCCGGTCACCAAAAAGATTTTGGGAATCAAGGCGTTCCAGTACGACATCGTCTGCAACGGGATCGAGCTGTCGTCCGGGGCGATCCGGAACCACCGCCCCGACGTGATGGAGAAGGCGTTCGCCATCGCGGGCTACGGCCGCGAGGTGCTGGAGCAGAAATTCGGCGGCATGCTGAACGCCCTGCGCATGGGTGCCCCGCCGCACGGCGGCATCGCCCCTGGAGTCGACCGCATCGTCATGCTCCTGTGCAACGAGCCGAACATCCGCGAGGTGGTGCTGTTCCCGATGAACCAGCGCGCCGAGGATCTGATGATGGGCGCGCCTTCCGAGGCGACGCCCAAGCAGCTGCGCGAGCTGCATATCCGTCTGAACCTGCCCGAGAAGAAGGCGTAACGCCCGGACGGGCCGGCCTATGGTCGGCCTCGTCGCGATCGTCGTCGCCCATGACAGCGCCGCCGTGCTGCCGGCCTGCCTCGCGGCCTTGGCCCGGCAGCACGTGCCGGCAATCGTGGTCGATAACGCAAGCCGTGACGCCTCCGTCGCGGTCGCCGAGGCCGCCGGGGCGCGGGTGATCCGCAACGCCTGCAACGAGGGCTACGGCCGCGCCAACAATCGCGGCGTGGCCGCGGCCGAGACCGCCGACCGGGTCCTGATCGTCAATCCGGACGTGGTTCTGCGCCTGGGGGCGGTCGACGCCCTCCTCGCCGCCGCCCGGGCTTGGCCGGATGCAGGCCTCCTGGCGCCGCGGCTGGTCGAGCCGGACGGGCGCTTCTTCTTTCAGGCGCGCTCCCTGCTGGCGCCCTATCTCACCAATCCCGGCGGCCGTCTGACGCTACCCGAGGGCGATGCCTGCGCGCCGTTCCTGTCCGGGGCCTGCCTGATGATCGAGCGCGCCCTGTTCCTCGACCTCGGCGGCTTCGACGACAACATCTTCCTGTTCTACGAGGACGACGACCTGTGCCGGCGGGTGGCCGATGCGGGCCGCGCCCTCGTCCATGTCCACGGCGCCGAGGCGCTGCACGGCCGCGGCCGCTCATCGGCCCCGGAGCCGGGGCGCGTGTTCCGGTCGCGCTGGCACCAGGCCTGGTCTCGGGCCTATGTCAGCCGCAAATACGGCCTGCCGGACCCGAGCGTGTCCCACCTCATGACCAACCTGCCGAAGGCCGCGCTCTCGGCCCTGGCCCTGCGCCGGTCCGGGCTGGAACGCTACGGCGGTTCCGCGTCCGGCGCCCTCGCCTTTCTGCGCGGCCAGGACGCCCTGGCGCGCGAGGGGCTGCGCTGATGGCCGGACCCACGGTCGCGGCGGCCCTGGAGCGGGGGCGCAACGGTTTCACCAGCCTGCGCCTGGCTTTGGCCCTGGCGGTGGTCGTCTCGCACGCTTTCAGCGTCGCCACGGGGGCGGCCGGCGACGAGCCGCTGGCGCGGTCCACCGGCTACACGCTGGGCGAGCACGCGGTGAACGGCTTCTTCGCGGTCTCGGGTTTCCTGGTCACCATGAGCTGCGACCGGCGGGGCATCCGCGACTACGCCCTTGCCCGGACACTGCGGATCCTTCCGGGCTTCGTCGCCGCAACTTTGTTGGTTTCCCTGGGGCTCGGGGCCGCCATGACCCGCCTGCCGCTGGCCGAGTACCTGCGCGATCCCGGCCTCTGGTCGTTCCTGCGCGGCACCCTGACGACGTTCAAGAGCAACGCCGCCCTGCCCGGCGTCTTCGAGGCCAATCCCTACCGAGCGCCGCTCGGCACGATCTGGACGTTGAAATACGAGGTGCTGTGCTACCTCGGGGTTCTGGTCGCCGCCCTCTGCGGCCTCCTCCGGCGGCGGATCCCGGCGCTGCTGATCGTTGCTGCGCTCGCTGTCGCGCTGACGGCAGCCATTGCCCTGCGCGGTCCCGACCTGCCCAAGGGGCTGGAGACGGCGTTGCGGCTGCCGCTGATTTTTTCCGCCGGCGCAGGCCTGTATCTCTGGCGGGACCGCCTGCGCGTCTCGGGTGGCGCCCTCGCCTGCCTCGTCGTGGCGGCCGTAATCCTTGCCAAAACGCCGGCCTACCCGGCCCTGCTGTTCCTGGCCGAGGCCTATGGGGCCGTGTGGCTGGCGCTCGGACCGATGGCCCGCCGCCTGTTCGATCCTAAAGCCGACCTGTCCTACGGGATCTATCTCTACGGCTGGCCGATCCAGCAGAGCCTGCACGCCCTCTGGCCCGAACCCTCCGGCCTCGCCCTGCTCGCCCCCGCCCTCGCGCTGACCCTGCCTGTGGCCGTCCTGTCCTGGTACGGCATCGAGCGGCCGGCCCTAGCGCTGAAGGCGCGGGCGCTCGGGCGGCGGCGCATCGGCACGATCGAGCCAGCCGGGCCGTGAGTGATCACGATAGGCTGCTCTCGCCCGCGGCAGCCCTGGCGTTGGCGGCGGAATTGCTGGAAGCGCAGGGCTTCATAATCGTCGCACGGAACGAGCGTGGCGACAGCCTTTACTTCGCGCGCCCTGGCCAGGACGCAACTCTTCGCCTGTCCAACCATGCCCGCCGTCCCCGGCAGCGACGGACCCATCCCGAGGTCGTGACCAGCCTGGTCGTGGCCACGCCGAAGCGGCCCCATCAGCTTGTAACGTTGATCGCGGCAGCCCAGCGGAACTACGCGGCTTGCGCAGGCAAGGGCCATATTCTCGAAGAGCGGCCATTCGTTTAATAGGAAAACATTGACATAATAGCGATGATGCGATAGGTTTTTTGTCCAAGCGGGGGCAAGGCCAATGTCGCGACTCACAAACGATCGTCACGCCCAGGAGATTGCGGCCCTTCGGACAGAGCTCGCTGGCCTCGCTGTTGGAGTTAAGCTGATCCGGCTCGATCACGTTTTGAGCTGCAAGTACCGACCCGACCAGCCGCGCGCGCCAGCCGGGCAGTCCGATGGCGGCCGCTGGGTTTCCGAGGGCACAGACGGCGCTTCCGAGGCTCAATCGCAAACGGAAGATTCTGTGCTGGAAGATGGATCGCGGGTTCTTTCGATTCGGATCCGAGCCAAACCGCACACGGACTGGGACGAGCAGCACACGGTCACCGGACCAGACGGGACACGCACGGTCTTCGAGACTTCCGGTCTCACCCAGACGATCCGCGATGGCGACAGCGGCGAAATCCTGGCTCGCAGCCGACTCACCCAGGATGGAGCCGAACCGGAGGCCTTCGTCCAACTGGCCCGAAGCCGGCCGCGCCCCTCCGACGATTTGGCCCGGCGATTCGCGAGAGCGCTCGAGGCCGCGGGATCGCTCTTCTCGGTTTTGTCCGGGCAGAACACGAAAAATCGCAAGGCGATCTTCGTCGCCCCTGCCAGCGAGTACATCCCGGGGGATGCTTACGACCATCGAGCCATGTGGGTCGGTGCCGTGGGGCAGACCGAGCTCGATCAGCTATGTCCGCGTAATCGGGAGGTACAGGCCATTGCAGATTTGGTAGCGGCCGATGTACGCGCCTCCGGCAATTACATGGATGAGCAGGATTTCGGGAATAAAGTCCACGTCGGGATTGCAGATATAATCCGGGCCATGAGAGATCCAAATTTTGATGCTGAAATATCATACGATCCCATTACCGGAGACAAAGTGATATACGGTACTAAAGGATCGCTCCGTCTGGATACGTTGGAGCATCCAAGGCCATCGACGGTTTGTGTGTATGATCATAAGACCGGTAGAGGCTACCTGAGGTCGAGGCGAGCCGTCGATTTGGTCAGCGCCGCTCAAAAGCGTTATCCTGATGCTACAACATTCATTGCCATTGAAATCAGGGCGGGCCAATGACAAACGCCCGTCAAGTTCGCGAAATCTTCAAGCCTTTCGCCAGGCGTGATGAAAACTGGAAGGAGATGCGTCTACGGTTTCTGCTGAGAATGCCCGTGCGCCATATATCGTGCGGTATTTTTATAGAAAGAAGTTCAAATCCTGACAGTTTTTGGCCAAGTTTAGTTGCCAATGCGCTATTTTACTCGAATTTTCGCAACGAAATAAGAATAGGAACTTATTCTGAGCCTCTTTCGAGAACAAGTCCGTCTTCGACAGCATGTTGGCTGTGGTCCGATCCGACCGCGATTTGCGATGCGATAGATGTAATGACAACTTATGCGCTGCCGAAACTGAGTTTGTACGGCACAATCGAGGGGTACAGCAGCTTACTCGATGGTAGTCAGCGCTTCTACAGCGAGCCCCTGGAAGACCGCATGATCGTCTACATTGCGGCCGGCAATCTCGATGCCGCCCGAACGATTTGGCACCATCAGCAATCGCGGCGCGCCGGTAAATTATTCCCGCCCGGATCGCGCGCGCATCGCTGGCAGATGCAACTCGCCACCGTGGCGGAACCGCTCACGGCCGGCGATCGTCCGGCGCTAGCCAAGATCCTGCACGATTGGGAAGCCGCAAACGTTCGCGGGACGGAACTCGAGCCCTATTGGGAGCCCACCCCATTCCCGCTGGAGCGATGAGCCCGCCAGAATCTCAGTCCGCGTCCGCCGCGTCGCGCAGATAGGGCTCCACCGAGCCCTTCAGCTTCACCGTCATCGGGTTGCCGGCCCGGTCCAGGGTCTTGCCCGCCGAGAGGCGCACCCAGCCCTCGCTCACGCAATACTCCTCGACATTGGTCTTCTCGACGCCCTTGAAGCGGATGCCGATGCCGCGCTCCAGCAGGGCCGCGTCGTAATACGGGCTGTTCGGGTTAACCGAGAGGCGGTCGGGCAGCGCAGGGTCGGACATGGTCGAGCTCCGGGTTCGGGGCGAGGATGGGCCGCGGATTACGCAATCCCCTGCGCGCCTGCAACGCTGCCCGCGGCCGCGATCAAGCCGGGCACGTCGCCGCTCTGCAGCAGCGGCACGAGCCGCGTCACCGTCGCGTGCGGCAGGTCCCACCACGCCGCCGCCACAAGAGCCTCCACGGTCGCCGGGTCGAAGCGGTGCCGCACCACCCGCGCCGGATTGCCCGCCACCACCGCGTAGGGCGGCACGTCGCGGGTCACCACCGCCCGGGCCGCCACCACGGCCCCGTGCCCGATCGTGACGCCGGACAGGATCACACAGCCGGACCCGAGCCAGACATCGTGCCCGATCACCACGTCGCCCCGCGACGCGTGGTAATCCTCCGGCGCACATGCGTCGGGGAACAGGCCGCGCATCGCCGCGAACGGGTAGGTCGAGGCCCAGTCGAGCCGGTGGTCGCCGCCCAGCAGGATCTCGACCTTGTCGGCAATGGAACAATAGCGGCCGATCGTCAGGCGACGGCCGCTCTCCGGGAAGCGCACTTTTGGACGCCCGTACGAATAAGAGCCTATGGAGAAACCGTAGGCCCTCGCCAGCGCGGCGAGATGGATCCGGGTCTCGTTGTGCGGGTTGCGCCCCCCGCGCAGCCGGTGCAACAGACCCCTCACGATGGGATCCGGCGCGGTTTGCGACCGCGTCGTCTCCGGGAAAGCAGGCGAGTTGGAAGGTGAGCGATGGCCGATAACATGTCCGAGGACCTCAAGGCCGGGGCGCTCGTCTACCACCGCCTGCCGCAGCCCGGAAAGCTGGAGATCCAGGCGACCAAGCCGCTCGGCAACCAGCGCGACCTGGCGCTCGCCTACACGCCGGGCGTCGGCGTCGCCTGCATGGCGATCCACGATGACCCCCAGCAGGCCGCCGAACTGACGATCCGCCAGAACTTGGTGGCGGTGCTCACCAACGGCACGGCAGTGCTGGGGCTGGGAAATATCGGCCCGCTCGCCTCCAAGCCCGTGATGGAGGGCAAGGCGGTCCTGTTCAAGAAATTTGCCGGGATCGACGTCTTCGACATCGAGGTCGACCAGAACGACGTGTCCAAGCTCGTCGATGTGGTCTGCGCCCTTGAGCCGACCTTCGGCGGCATCAATCTCGAAGACATCAAGGCCCCCGAGTGCTTCGAGGTCGAAGAGCAGTGCCGGGCCCGGATGAACATCCCGGTCTTTCACGACGACCAGCACGGCACCGCGATCATCGTGGCGGCCGCCGTGCTCAACGCCCTCGAGCTGGCCGGCAAGAACCTTTCGGACGTCCGCATCGTCACCTCCGGGGCCGGCGCTGCGGCGCTCGCTTGCCTCAACCTTCTCGTATCCCTGGGCGCGACCCGCGAGAACATCACGGTCACCGACATCAAGGGCGTCGTCTACAAGGGCCGCCCCGAGTTGATGGACCGCTGGAAGGACGTCTACGCCCAGGAGACCGAGGCGCGCACGCTTGCCGAGGTGATACCGGGGGCGGACGTGTTCATCGGCCTCTCGGCGGGTGGCGTCCTGAAGCCCGAGCTCCTGGAGACGATGGCGGAAAAACCGCTGATCATGGCGCTGGCCAACCCCTATCCGGAGATCATGCCGGACCTGGCTCAGGCGAAGCGCCCCGACGCTATGATCTGTACCGGGCGCTCGGACTTCCCGAACCAGGTCAACAACGTCCTGTGCTTCCCGTACATATTCCGGGGCGCGCTCGATGTCGGTGCGACCAGCATCAATGAGGAGATGAAGCGTGCCGCCGTAAAGGCGATCGCCGCGCTCGCCCGCGAGACGCCCTCCGACGTGGTCGCTCGCGCCTATGGCGGCGAGGCAAGGCCGTTCGGCCCGGAGTCGCTGATCCCGAGCCCGTTCGATCCGCGGCTGATCGTGCGCATCGCCCCGGCAGTGGCCAGGGCCGCGATGGAGTCCGGCGTGGCCGGGCGGCCGCTCGCGGATTTCGACGCCTATGTCGAGAGCCTCGACCGGTTCGTGCACCGGTCCGGCCTGATCATGAAGCCGCTGTTCTCGAAGGCGAAGGCCGAGCCGAAGCGCGTGATCTACGCCGAGGGCGAAGACGAGCGCGTGCTGCGCGCCGTCCAGGCGATCGTCGAGGACAAGGTCGCATTCCCAATCCTGGTCGGCCGGCCGCGGGTGGTCGAGTCGCGGCTCAAGCGCTTCGGCCTCTCGATCCAGGAGGGCCGCGATTTCGAGCTGATCGATCCCGAGGACGATCCCCGCTACCGCGCCTACGTCCAGACCTATCTGGACGTCGCCGGCCGGCGCGGCATCACCCCGGATGCGGCCCGCACCCTGGTCCGCACCAACAACACGGTGATCGGCGCCATCGCCGTCCGCCGCGGCGAGGCCGACGCCCTGATCTGCGGCCTGGAGGGCCGGTTCGAGACCCGGCTGCGGATCATCCGCGACGTGATCGGCCTGGCGCCCGGCATCGCCCAATGCGCGGCCATGAGCCTGATCGTGACCAGCGAGGGCGCCTACTTCCTGGCCGACACCCATGTCCGCCAGAACCCCACGGCGGAGGAGATCGCCGAGGTCGCCCAGGCCTGCGCCGGCCATGTCAGTCGCTTCGGCATGACGCCCAAGATCGCCCTGCTGAGCCACTCGGATTTCGGCCAGTCGGATTCACCCTCGGCGATGAAGATGCGGGAGGCATTGGCGCTGCTCCAGGCCCGCGACCCGGATCTGATGGTCGATGGCGAGATGCAGGCGGATTCGGCCCTCTCCGAGCTGGTCCGCGACCGGGTGCTGCCGGGCTCGCGCCTCAAGGGGGCGGCCAACGTCCTGATCTTCCCGAATCTCGACGCGGCCAACATCGCGTTCCAGTTCGCCAAGGTCCTGGCGGATGCGCTGCCCGTGGGGCCGCTGCTGATCGGCCCGGCCAAGCCCGCCCACATCCTGACGCCCTCGGTGACCGCCCGCGGCATCGTCAACGTCACGGCCGCAGCCGTGGTCGAGGCGCAGTCCGAGCCGGCTCCCCTGCCCCGCGGCGAGGCGGGCGCGGGCATGATCTCGGAGTGAGGGGATTGCTAGGACCCCGGCGAAGGTTGCCGCCGGGGTCCTTCGCAGCAAACGGTCGAGGCCGGCCACACGCCTGCGAATGAGGTGGCCGCCCCGAGTCAGTTGCCGCCGATCTCGATCCGTCCATCTAGCCCGACCACACGGCCGAGGCCGCGGACGCGGTTCAGCAGGCGATCACTGGCGAGGGCAGCCCAATCCTGCGGCATCCGCAGCGTGATGCGGCCGTCCTCGACGACCACCGGGGCGCGGGGGAGTGCCCCATCCATCCCGGCTGAGATCGGAAAGGCGACACGCAGCAAGGCTCCGAGAAGGCGCGCCCGCTCGAACAGGCGCGGTCCAGCGATGGTCCTGAGGATCGGGTTGGCCTTTTCCGGGGCCACGCCGCTGTGGCGGAGCGACACCGAGAGGGCGAGATAAGCCCGCCCGGGATGGTCCACCCCGACGAAGGCGGCGTTCTGGATCGCCGCGATGCTCTGCTCATCGCGATAATCGGGATGCGCGCGCCAGCCGACATCCGACAGGAGGCAGCCCGCATGGCGCAGGCGACGCTCGTCTGCCGTCTCGGGGCCATCCAGCGTCGCCACGAACCGGTCCGTCCAGGCGATCAATTCCTCACCATGGAGGGGCGAGCGCGCGCGCAGGCCGTTGAATTCGGCAGCCGAGGCGAGAAGCGGATCGATCAGGCGCGTGTCGCGGTCGAGTTGCTCGAACAGCAGCCCCTCCCGCACCCCGGAGGCCGAGATCGCGACCTCGCGCGGCCGCCCGACGCGGATGATCTCCTCGAGGACCAAGGCCCCGTAGGCCAGCAGCGGGCGCCGCGCTTCCGAGATCGTATCGACATCCTGGAGCATCGCGACGTCGGTCTGCTCGACGATCTGCAGAAAGCTCATCTCGTCGGTCGGCTCGACCGCGTAGCCGTGCATGACGTGGACGGGGTAGCCGCGGGCCGCCTGGTGAAGCCGTGCCAACGCGCGCCAAGTGCCGCCCACCGCATAGAACGTCCGGCCGCGCAGGGTCTCGAGCTGCGGCTCGGCCTTGCGCATGTGCTCCCGCACGATCTTGGCGGCCTTCTTGATCGAACCGCCGGAGAGGTCCTGCAAGGCCAGCCCGCCGAGGGGCATCGTCACCCCCTGCCCGACCACGGTGCCGCGGACATCCACCAGTTCGAGGGAGCCGCCGCCCATGTCGCCGACAACGCCGTTCGGCGCGTGGAAGCCCGAGATCACGCCCATTGCGGACAGCTCCGCTTCCCGGCGGCCCGACAGGAGCTGGATCTCCTGGCCGCAGGCCGCCTCGGCGGCGCGCAGGAAGTCGGGACCGTTTTCGGCATCCCGGGCCGCCGCCGTCGCCAGCACGAACACCCGGCCGACGCGCATCGTCTCGCACAGCACGCGAAAACGACCCAGGGCGGTCAGGGCACGGTTGACCGCGTCCTCGTTGAGCCGGCCGGTGGTCAGGACGTTGCGGCCGAGGCCGCACAGGACTTTCTCGTTGTAGAGCGGCGTCGGCGCGCGACTCAGGCCGTCATAGGCGACAAGCCGCACCGAGTTCGAGCCGATATCGATGATTGCCACCGGCGGCCGCAGGTCACGCGAGGGCCTATCGGCGGAATGCGCGAGGGTGAGGTTGGCGCGAGGGCTGCCCAAACGTCCGAGTCCTTGATGGATTGTGGCCGGCCGGACCGGCGGGCCACGCGTGCAATTCAGAGCCGTGTTCGACGGTGCGGCGACCGAACTGGGCTCCAAGTCGATGATACGAATCGCTGGCGGCCGAACCGATAGCCTTGGCGGCGGCGATTGCTCTAAGCCCAATCGCACCGGCGGGGCAACGTTTCGTCCGTGAGGCTTTCCAGGGGAACGCAGAGTCCTCACGCAGAGCTGCACAACCCGTTTGCGAAACCTGTCGAGTCGTCTGCGCATCCGCCGGCGCACTTAGCCACGTTGGGCCCGACGGCTCAAAGCACGCGGGCTCGACTTCTTCGATGCCTTGCCGCGGCCGGAAAGACTTGGGTTCGTCATGAAATACTTGTGCGCGTTGAACGGCTCCTCACCCTCCGCAGGTTGAATCCGCTCGCAGCCGCCGGAGGCAAGCAGCCGCCAACTCTGGCGATTGTCCAGGAGATTGGCCAGCATGATCTGGTCGAGCACCTGTTGGTGCACCGTCGGATTCGTGATCGGCAGCAGCGCCTCGACCCGGCGGTCGAGATTGCGGCTCATCAGATCGGCCGACGAAATGTAGATCGTCGCCTTCGGGTGGGGCAGCCCGACGCCGTTGCCGAAGGCGTAGATCCGGCCGTGCTCCAGGAAGCGCCCGACGATCGACTTGACCCGGATCGTCTCCGACAGGCCCGGGATGCCCGGCCGCAAGCAGCAGATGCCGCGCACGACGCAATCGATCTGCACCCCCGCGGAGGATGCATCGTACAAGGCGTCGATGATCTGCGCATCGACGAGCGAATTGCACTTGATCCAGATCGCAGCCGGCCGCCCGGCCTTGGCGTGGGCGACCTCCGCCTCGATGTTCTCCAGCAAACGATTCTTCAGCGTCAGCGGCGAGACCGACATCCGCTCCAGCTCGGCGGGCTCGGCGTAGCCGGTGATGAAGTTGAAGATCCGCGAGACGTCACGGGCGATCGCCGGGTCCGCGGTGAAGAACGACAGGTCCGTGTAAACCCGCGCCGTGATCGGGTGGTAGTTGCCCGTGCCGACATGGCAGTAGGTGACAAGCTTGTCGCCCTCGCGCCGGACGACCAACGACAACTTGGCGTGAGTCTTCAGCTCGACAAAGCCGAACACCACCTGGGCACCGGCCTTCTCGAGGTTGCGCGCCCAGCGGATATTGGCCTCCTCGTCGAACCGCGCTTTCAACTCCACGAGGGCAGTGACCGACTTGCCGAGTTCGGCGGCTTCGGCGAGCGCCGCGACGATCGGCGAGTTCGAGGAGGTCCGATAGAGCGTCTGCTTGATCGCCACCACGTTCGGGTCCCGGGCGGCTTGCGCCAGGAACTGCACCACCGAGTCGAACGACTCGTAGGGGTGGTGGACGATGAAGTCCTTCTGGCGGATCGCCGCGAACACGTCGCCGCCGCTCTCGCGGATACGCTCGGGGAAGCGCGGATTGTAGGGCTTGAACTTCAGATCCGGCCGGTCGATCCCGACGATCTGCGACAGCTCGTTCAGGGCCAGCATGCCCTCGATCAGGAAGATCGCGTCGGCGGAGATCTCCAGCTCGTCGGCGACGAAGCTGCGCAGCTCCTCGGACATGCCGGATTCGACTTCGAGCCGGATCACCACGCCCCGGCGGCGCTGCTTCAGCGCGGTCTCGAAATGCAGGACGAGATCCTCGGCCTCCTCCTCGATCTCCAGATCCGAATCGCGCACCACCCGGAATGCGCCGCTGCTCTTCACCAGGTAGCCGGGGAACAGCCGCCCGGTGAACATGCCGATCACCTGCTCGATCGAGATCAGGCGCGCGGCGGTCTCGCTCTCGCTGGTGGGCAGGCGAACGAACCGATCGATGACGCCCGGCACGCGGATCAGGGCCCGCAGCAACCGGCCGTCGCGCGGTCGCACCAGCATCAGCGCGATGGTGGTGCCGAGATTGGGGATGAACGGGAACGGGTGCGCCGGGTCGATCGCAAGCGGCGTCAGAACCGGAGAAACGTGGTTGAGAAAGTACTCCTCCAACCAGGCGGCCTGCTCGGCCGTCAGGGCCGCCGGCTCGACAATCTCGATCTCCGAGGCCTGCAACTCCACGCGCAACTCGCGCCAGCGGGCCTGCTGATCGGCGGCAAGCCGCGCGACCTCGATGCCGATTCGGTTGAGTTGCTCGGACGGCGTGAGGCCATCCTGTGACGGGAGGGTGAGCCCGGCCCGGACCTGATCGATCAGGCCGGCGACGCGGACCATGAAGAACTCGTCGAGGTTGTTCGCCGAGATCGACAGGAAGCGCAGGCGCTCCAGCAGCGGATGGTTCGGATTGGAGGCTTCCTCCAGGACCCGACGATTGAACTGGAGCCAGGACAGCTCGCGGTTCACGAAGCGCTCGGGGGAATGGCGCAGCGAGCGCCCGGCCTCGACGACGGGCTCGCGGGCAGCACCCACAGCCTGCTCCGCCGGCACGGTGGGGACGGCAGGCCACTCATCAGTGGTGTCGACTGGTGTGGGGGCCGCTTCGTTGGCCGCAGCTGCGGCGTCCGTCGGCACGCTTCTCGGAGCCGCGATCTTCGTGGCCGGTTCCGGGGCGGTCGTGCTGCCGATGCTGGTCCCGTTGATGGCCGCGTTCCGAGCGGTCGCGTTCCGAGCGGAAGCGGTCCTAGCGGTCGCTGCTTTGGCAGGTGTGGTCTTTGGAGGCACGCCCGGGGCAGTGGCAGACGGAGTTGCCGTGGATGGCGCGGCCGCACTCTGGGCGGCCGTATTCCTGGCCGGCGCTCGCTTCACGGCGGGGCGGCGGGGGGCCGGATTGGTCGCGTCGGGCCGACGGGGCTCCGCGGCCTCGTCGGCGGCGTCGCGGTCCATGGGCTTCTGCGTCGATTCCATTCCGATTCCTGTCCTTGCCGGTGCCGGCGCCTTTAGCATTCTACACCCGTAGCTTTCACGACGCTTTCGTGACGGCCACCGGGTTCCGATTTTACGCCTCCGCGTCGGCCTCGTCCTCAAAGCCCATGCGTCTTAGCACGGCCAGAGCCAGCGGCCGGCTGATCCGCCGTCCACGCCCGAGCGCGTCGCGGTCCAGTTCCGCTACCAAGTCCCGGGCCCGTCCGAGGGAGCGATCGATCCTCAGCGCCAGCGCGTCGATCACGCTGAGATCCACCACCAATTGCCGGTCGACGAACAGCTTGACCAAGACGGCGCGCAGCAGGGCGTCGTCCGGCGCCTCGATGGCGATGCTGGGGGCGAGGCGAAGACGGGAGCGCAGATCCGGTGTCGCGAGTCCCAGCGCGTCGATCCCGGCCGCGCTGGTCAGCAGGACCGGGCAGGCGAGTTCCCGGGCCCGATTGAGCAGGTGGAACAGGGCCGCCTCGTCCCGGCCGACGTCCCGGTCGATATCCTCGATGACCAACGCACCGTTCGACACGAGGTGCTGCACCGCGTCGGACCCGACCTCTGCCGCCGTCACCGTCCAGGCATGGGCTCGCTCCGCCCAGATTGCCGCCAGATGGCTTTTGCCGCTGCCCGACGGACCGTTCAGCACGAGCACGCTGTCGGGCCAATCCGGCCAGGCCTCGATCAGCAGGTACGCCGCCTCGTTCGCCGGCCCGACCAAGAAATCCTCGCGGCCGTAGCGGGGATCGAGCGGCAGATCGAAGGCCAACTGCCGGGGTGGGGCGTTCTCGCGCATGGGGGGCTCGGTTGGGGCGCTCAGGAGGAACGCACACCGGTGGTGGTTAAGGTTCGACCGCCCTCGTCATTGAGGTTGATCAGGACCGGTTGTTCGGCGTGGTAGAGGCGGCTTTGAAGATAGCGCGCCAGGGCGAAACGCACGAGGACGCCGATCGAAGCGGCCACCGGCACGGCGAGCAGCAGGCCGACGAAACCGAACAAGGACCCGAAGGCAAGCAGCGCGAACATCAGCCAGACCGGATGCAGGCCGGTGGATTCGCCGACGAGCTTCGGTGCGATGACATTGCCTTCGAGGAACTGGCCGATCAGGAACACGCCCACCGTCAGCCCGAGATGCAGCCAGTCGGAGGACGGCCAGAACTGCACCAGCGCGACGCCGACTGAGATGAGGAATCCGGTCAGCGTGCCGACATAC
The DNA here is from genome assembly GCF_022829565.1 of Methylobacterium sp. J-001. Classification (NCBI taxonomy): domain Bacteria; kingdom Pseudomonadati; phylum Pseudomonadota; class Alphaproteobacteria; order Hyphomicrobiales; family Methylobacteriaceae; genus Methylobacterium; species Methylobacterium sp. J-001. Next base: position 67,643 of record NZ_JAKSYN010000197.1, on the reverse strand, counting down.
GGGATGAAGGTCAGAAAGCCGGCGATCAGGCCGATCAGCACACCAAAATTGAGCCCGACCAGCCAGAGCCCCACTGCGTAGAAGCTGCCCAGGATCAGGCAGACCAGGGTCTGCCCACGCACGAAGCCGGTGATCGCGCCATCGATCTGGCGGGCGAGGTCGCGCACGGTGGCCCGGTGCCGGGGCGGCACCCAGCTGTCCAGGGCTGCCATCATCCGATCCCAGTCGACCAGAATGTAGAAGGCAACCACCGGAGTCACCACCAGCAGCGAAGCAATCGAGATCAGGGCCTGGCTGCCCGACCAGATCGACTTGAGGAAGGCGAGCAGCCACGCGCCGCCCTGACTCGCCAGGGTGCCCACGGAGGATTGGAGCTCGGTCAGCACGTTGTCGCCGCCGACTCGCTCGAGCAGCGGACCGGCACGTTCGGCGATGATCCCCTGGAGCCGCGAAACCATGCCGGGCAGTGCGTTGACCAGGGCGGCCACTTGGTTTCCGGTGAGCGGGATCAGGATCAGCAGCGAAACGATCAGCGCGATTACAAACAGGGCCAGGATCAGCAGGCTCGCGGCCAGGCGACCGAGCCCGAGGCGTTCCAGCCGGTCGGCCAGGGGATCGAGCAGATACGCCAGAGCGATTCCCGCCACGAAGGGCAGCATCACCTCCCGCAGCAGGTAGACGAGGATGCTGAGTGCGACGAGTATCGCAAGCCCGATCACAGCCCGTGCGCGCATGATGTCGTCCTCCCCCCGACGCCTCATACTACGCCCCGCCGCAGAGTGGGCATCGGCCTTCCGCCGATCAAGCCTCGGCGCAGGCGACTCGCGCGGCGCGCTGGAAGCCGCTAGAGCGAAGCCGATGTTGACCGGGACGACGCTGGCATGACGGCCAAGGATGGACAGGGACTGACCTACGCGGAGGCGGGCGTCGATATCGATGCCGGCAACGCGATGGTCGAGACGATCAAGCCGCTGGTGCGCTCGACGCGACGGCCGGGAGCGGATGCCGAGATCGGCGGCTTCGGCGGCCTGTTCGATCTGAAGGCCGCGGGATTTCGCGATCCGATCCTGGTGGCGGCGAACGACGGCGTCGGCACCAAGGTCAAGATCGCCATCGAGACCGGCCGGCACGACACGATCGGCATCGACTTGGTGGCGATGTGCGTGAACGACCTCGTGGTCCAGGGCGCCGAGCCGCTCTTCTTTCTGGATTATTACGCGACGGGCAAGCTGGTACCAGGTGTCGGCGCCGACATCGTGCGCGGCATCGCCGAAGGCTGCCGGCAGGCGGGCTGCGCGCTGATCGGCGGCGAGACCGCGGAGATGCCCGGACTCTATGACGGCTCGGATTACGATCTCGCCGGCTTCTCGGTCGGCGCGGCCGAGCGCGGCACGCTCCTGCCGAAGGCGGGCATCAAGCCGGGCGACGTGGTGCTCGGCCTGCCCTCCTCCGGGATCCATTCCAACGGCTTCTCGCTCGTCCGCCGGATCGTCGCCAAGACCGGCCTCGGTTGGGACGCTCCGGCGCCGTTCGATCCGTCGCGCGGCCTCGGCGATGCCCTGCTGGAGCCGACCCGGATCTACGTGAAGCCGCTGCTCGCCGCGCTTGCGGCGACAGACGGCATCCGCGCGCTGGCCCACATCACCGGCGGCGGCTTCCCCGACAACCTGCCCCGGGTACTGCCGGACGATGTCGGCATCGCCATCGACCTCGATGCGATCACCCCGCCGGCGGTGTTCGGCTGGCTCGCCCGCGAGGGCGGTGTCGCCGAGGCGGAGATGCTGCGGACGTTCAATTGCGGGATCGGCATGGTGGTGATTGCCGCCGCCGAGGCGGTCGACGATGTCGACGAGGCCCTCACCCGAGCCGGGGAGGCGCCCGTACGCCTCGGCCGGATCACCGCGCGCGGGCCCGAGCCCGTGACCTTCAGCGGACGCCTCGCGCTTTGATGGCGAGTCCCCGCAAGACCCGCGTCGCGGTCCTGATTTCGGGGCGCGGGTCGAACATGGTCGCGTTGATCGAGGCGGCGAAGGATCCGGCCTACCCGGCCGATATCGTGCTAGTGCTGTCGAATCGGCCGGACGCTGCCGGCCTGGGCCGGGCGGCCGAAGCCGGGATCCCGGCCCGGGCGGTCGACCACAGGGCCTTTCCGGATCGCGCCAGCTTCGACGCTGCCCTCGACGCCGAGCTGCGCGCTGCCGACGTCGATCTCGTGTGCCTGGCCGGATTCATGCGGATCTTCACGCCGGCCTTCGTTGCCGGTTGGGCGGGGCGGATGCTCAACATCCATCCCTCGCTGCTGCCCCTGTTCAAGGGCACGCATACGCACGCGCAAGCTCTCGAAGCCGGCGTGCGACTCCACGGCTGCACGGTACACTTCGTGGTGCCGGAACTCGATGCCGGGCCGATCGTGGCGCAGGCTGCCATCCCGGTGCGCGAGGGCGACGACCCCGATAGCCTCGCCGACCGGGTGATCGTCCAGGAGCGCCGTCTCTACCCGGCGGTTCTGGCTCTGGTGGCCGACGGACGCGCTCGCCTTGAAGGTGATCGCGTTGTCATCGCCGACACCGCGCCTGAAGGCGTCTTGTTCAGCGTGTAATGGGGATCCCGAAGGGACGAGTCCCTTCGGCAGGGTCCGGGGCAGCGCCCCGGGAATGATCAGACCGGCCGCTGCAGCTTGCAGCTGTCGAGTGCCGACAGAGCCTTGGCGCGGGCGGAGTCGTTGAAATAGCCGGTGGCCCGGTAGGCTTCGATCTCGGACTCATCGAGGCTGCGCAGCGTCTGCTTGGCGTAGCAGCCGCAAGGACGCTCTAGGGAAGCCTCAGGGGCGCTGGTCAGCCGGGCCTGAACGATCGTGCAGGCGTGGCGTACGCGGCCCTCAAGATTCGCCTTGGTGGCGGTCTTGAGCGCGGGATCCGGCTCGTACTGTTGGAACGGGGCCGGGGATCCGCCCGCGAGAGCGGCGGTCGCGCCGATCGCGATCAGGCCGGTCGCGATCAGCAGGGGCAGGCGGCGCATCGTCATGGTCTTGGCGGTCCAGAGCTGAGGTTGGGTAACCTTGACCGTTGGTCGCCTTCTACCCTCGATCCGTCAATGACGGTCCGGACACACCGGGGGGCATTTGCCGCGCCGCCGGGTGGGCCACGCCCGGATGGCGCGCCGGTGTGCCCGACCCGCCACCCTGATTTCCGCCTCAGGCGGCGATATCGGAATCCTGGAAGAACTGCGCGATTTCGAGCTTGGCGTTCTCGGCGCTGTCGGAGCCGTGCACGGTGTTTTCGCCAACCGACTCGGCGAACCGCTTGCGGATGGTGCCCTCGGCGGCCTGGGCCGGGTTCGTGGCGCCCATGACTTCGCGATACTTCGCCACGGCGTTCTCGCCCTCGAGCACCTGCACCACCACCGGGCCGGAGGTCATGAAGCTCACGAGCTCGCCGAAGAACGGCCGCTCCTTGTGGACCTCGTAGAACTTTTCCGCCTGCTCCTTGGTCATGCGAATGCGGCGCTGAGCGACGATGCGCAGGCCCGCCTCCTCGATCACCGCATTCACGGCGCCGGTCAGGTTGCGCCGGGTGGCGTCGGGCTTGAGGATCGAGAAGGTGCGCTCGGTGGCCATGGTCTGTCCGGTCTGTCTGTGGAAAAGGCGGCAGGTGCGCGCCGGGCTGACGCGCGCATCGCAGGCGCGAAAATTCGCTTCCGCGGCAGGCTTATAGCGGGCGCCCTACCGGGCCTCAAGCCGCCCTAGACGGCGGGATGGGACAAGCGTGGCCGTGGCTCTGCCGCAACACCGCCGAAAAATCGCCTGATTGCGACGGTTCTGTCGACCCAAGCCGATTTCGTCCACCCCACAGGCGCCTTCGGTGCCCAATATTCGGAGACGAACCATGCGCCTCGCCCTCAGCACTGCTCTCCTCCTCGGCGGCCTCTCCGCCGCCGCCGCCGACACCGGGAAGGATCCGTCCGGCACCTGGCTCACCGGGGATGGCCGCGCGAAGATCCGGATCGACCGATGCGGCCCCGGCCAGAAACTCGTGTGCGGCAAGGTCGTCTGGCTCAAGGTGCCGACCGCCGAGAACGGCGTTGCAAGGACCGATGCGAAGAACCCCGATCCGAAGAAGCGTAGCCGTCCGGTTATCGGGCTGCAGCTCATCGACGGACTGAAGCCGGACGACGAGAAATTCACCGGCGAACTCTACAACATCGAAGAGGGCAAGGTTTACACCGTCAGCCTCGAGCGCGAGAGCGAGGCCGAGCTCAGTGTCTCGGGCTGCATGCTCAAGGTGCTGTGCGGCTCGCAGACCTGGACCCGGGTGCCGGACGTGAACCAGCAGGCCGCCAACAAGAACTGACGCTCAGATCGCCGCGAGGCCGCGCTGTACGGCCGGCCTCGCCAGGACGGTATCCAGCCAGCGCGCGACATTCGGCAAGCCGGCAATCTCGACACCTTGCTTGAAATTCAGTTTGGCCCAAGTCACCGTCGCGATGTCGGCGATCGAATAATCGCCAGCCAGATAGTCCCGCCCCGTCAGCCGCCGCTCCAGGACGCCGTAGAGGCGGTTTGCCTCCGCGGTGAACCGGTCGATGGCGTAGGGCACTTTCTCGGGTGCGTAGATCTTGAAGTGATGCGTCTGGCCGAGCATGGGTCCAAACCCCGCCACCTGCCAGAACAGCCACTCATCCACGGCCACCCGGGCCCGCTCGTCCGTCGGGTAGAACTGGCCCGTCTTGCGGCCAAGATATTGAAGGATCGCGCCGGACTCGAACACTGTGATCGGTTGCCCACCTGGCCCGTCCGGATCGACAATTGCCGGTATTTTGTTGTTGGGCGAGATCGCGAGGAAGTCGGGAGCGAATTGCTCATTCTTCGCGATGTTGACCGGGATCACACGATAGGGGAGCCCGCATTCCTCGAGCATGATCGGAATCTTCCAGCCGTTCGGCGTGCTCCAGGTATGGAGGTCGATCGGCCGTCCCGACACCGCTGCCATGATTGATCTGCTCCACGACCGATCGCACGGCGGCGCGGCGTTCCCCCGCCGATCTCGGACACTCGCGGCAATGAAGACGATTTCCCGGCTGCGCTCAAGAGCATCGCTGACGCGTGGCTCACGTTTACGAGATCGCAGGCCTGACCTGTTGGCGAAAGCCGCCAAGCCCTTGTCGCGACCGCGCGCGCGCGGTGAGATCGCATCCCGGAACCGTTGCGATTCCGGGGGGATTCGATGATCGACCGATTTGTGCGGATCGCGGTGCTCACAGCACCGCTGTTTGCGGCCCAGCCGCTCTTGGCCAAGGACGCGCCCGCGATGCCTCCGGCCGCAAGCCAGGCTCCGGCGGCTGCGCCGGCTGCACCCGCCGTCAAGGCGCCGAGCCCCGGGCAAAGCGCTGCGCGGGAGCGGCAAAAGACGTGCGGCGCCGAGTGGCGCGGGCTCACCGATGCGCAGAAGGCCGCCCAGGGACCCAAATGGCCTCAGTTCTGGAGCAGCTGTAACAAGCGCTTGAAGGGAGGCGACAAAGCCTAAAGAAACCCGAACCGCCGCGCTTCTCATTCGTTTCTGGATTTCGAACGGTTGAAGCGGGAACCAGCGCGGACATGATGGATCGGCGGGCGTCCTGGCCGGTGGCGGCTCGCGTGCGGCATGGCTGAGGCGTCGGTCGCCGCGGGCAAAAACCAGCCTGCCGCCCCTCTCACCGATCGTCTTGTCGGCTTTCTTGATGCCTGGGTACCCAAGCCTGCAGCTTGGGCCTACGCGTTGCGCATCTGGATTGCCATGATGCTGGCGCTCGCCGCGGCTTTCTGGCTTCAGCTGGATAGCGCATCCTCGGCGGCGACCTGCGTTGCGATTTTGGCTCAGCCCAAACGGGGGCAGGCGCTCTCCAAGGCCGTCTACCGCCTGCTCGGGACGCTGATCGGCGCTGCCGTGTCCATCGTGTTCATGGCGGCGTTCGGGCAGGACCGGGTCCTGTTGCTGGTCTCGTTCACGGTCTGGATGGGACTATGCGTATTCACGGCGCAGTACCTCCAGGATACCCGCGCCTACGGCGCGATGTTGTCGGGCTACACGGTGGCAATCATCGCGCTGGGCCAGATCGACGAGCCGCAAGGCACTTTCGACGCCGCGGTCTCCCGCGTGGCCGTCATCGTGTTGGGCATCCTCGTCATCACGTTCATCAACGACGCCCTCGCCTCTCCGAGCACGTGGCGGGCGCTGTTGCCGCAACTTGGCAAAGCCTGGGATGACACGCGCGCTTACGCGCGCGAGACGCTGGACAAGGGCGATCTCGGCGCCTCCCGCACCGCTGCGCTGATCCGCACCATCGCGCCGATGCGTGCCGATGCCAACGCTATCGCCGGGGAGCTGGATGACGGTCCTTGGCGTGCCGCGGGTGCGCGCAGCTGCATTGCGGCCCTCTATGTCCTGGCGGCGGCGATCCGTGCCGTCGCAGCCGCCGCCGCTTGTCTGCGCATGCGCAGCCCCGCCGTTGAGGAAGCGCTCCGGATCTGCAGTCGTGTCGCCGATGATCCGGATCCCGAGACCCTTGAGCGGGATGACGAGCGCCTGCGTGATCTCGTCGATGCCGCGATCCGGGATGGCAACCGGCCTCTCGACGAGGTCGTGGTGCTCCAGCGTGCCCTTGACGTGGTCTGCGCGGCAACGTTCGCGCAGGACGGTATGCGAGCCGTGGCCGACGGCCATCGACCCTTGCGCGACGCGAACCTGCCGACCCACCGAGATTTTCCCGTGGCCCTGCGCGGTGCGTTGCGGGTGGCCATCGGTTTCGCGGTGACGGCCGCCACCTTTGTGGCACTCGGTTTGCCGCAGGCCTCCTTTGCGCTGGTTCAGGTCGCCGCCACCGCAGCCCTGTCCTCGGTGACACCCGACCCGAAAAAGTTCGCCAACGGCGTGGTGATCGGGATGAGTCTCGCAGCGACCTTCGCGGGTATCGCCCGCTTCGCGTTTCTCGACGGTGTCCAAGGCTTCCCGATGCTCGCCATCGTGATGGCCCCGGTCATCTTCCTTGGGTGCTTCCTGTCACTGAATCAGAAGACCTTCGGGATCGGCTTCATCCTGATCGTGTTCTTCCCGGTGCTGCTCGGCCCCTCCAATCCGCAGAGCTACGACGCCCAGACCTTTCTGCTGAACGGGTTCCTCGTCGTGGCCGCCGCCATCATCCTGTCGATTGTGGTGCGCGTGCTGTTGCCGGTCACGCCGGCGCAGCAGCGGGTCTATGCCCTCGAGTCGGCGCAGCGGGCCCTGGCCGATGCCCTCGTGGGTGAAGGTGGCGACGCGACAACCCGCACCAGCCTGAACGCCGACCGCCTGTTCCAGTTCGCCGGTTACAGCTCGGGCAGCGGGGCGGTGCGGCGGGCGAGCCTCTCGCACGCTTTCGCACTGGCTCGGTTGGAGGCCGCAGCTGCGCGGGCCCATGCCGAGCTACGCCGGCTCTGGCCGGTCGAATCGTTGCGCGGAGCGATCCAGCGGGCTCGAGCAGGCTTGGCCTGTGGCGACGACCGAGCTCTGGAGACAGGCGCCCGCGACCTCATCCGTGCGGCCTCGCGGCAGGACCGAACCGTGCGGCTGTCCACGGCGCGGGCTGCGAGCGATCTGGTTACGGCGGCGCGAACCATCGCGCGTCACCGGCAGTTCCTTCGTCGCCTCGACGTCGCACTCTTCTAACGCAAAGGTTTATCCGAGACCGGCATGTACGAGGACATCCACATCGGCGGGGTGCTGATCTCCTCGTTCGTCGGTTATGCGCTTGCCGCCTTCGTGATCCTCCTCGGACTGCGCTGGGTTTTCGCCCGTATCCGCTTCAGCCATTACGTTGCCAACGCCCCGCTCGCCGAGGCCGGCATCTACGTGTGTGTCCTCGCCCTCCTGATTGCGTTCATCTAGATGCCTGCCACCACCGCCGACGAGGACGATCCGAAGGCCGCTCCACGCGAGGAGGCGCAGAGCCGAACCGATCCGCCGCCGCTCACCGCGCGCCGGGGCCGCGCCGCGAAGATCTTTCGCTTGGCCGCTACCGGCGTGATCCTGCTTCTTGCCTTTGTGGCTGCGGCGTTCGTCTGGGAATTCTACGTTGCCGCACCTTGGACCCGGGACGGAAGCGTCCGCGTTCAGGTTGCCAATATCGCCCCGCAGGTGTCGGGGCAGATCGTGTCGTTGCGCGTCCAGGATAACCAGTTCGTCCATAAAGGCGACCTGCTCTACGTGATCGATCCGGTCGATTTCGAGGTCGCGGTCACCTCGGCCGATGCCGAGGTGAAGAACCGCGAGGCCGACCTTCAGGTGAAGAACGCGCAATCGGCCCGGCGCCAAGCGCTCACCACCGTCTCAACCTCGGTGGAGGAGAAACAACAATTTGCCGGAGCGGCCAAGATCGCCGAGGCGACTCTGGAAAGCGCTCAGGCGCAGCTGCGGCAGGCGAAGGTCAACCTCGGACGGACCCAGGTAAAATCTACGGTCAATGGTCGGGTGACCAACCTCCTGATGCGTGTGGGTGACTACGCGCGCACAGGGACCTCGAACATCAGCATCGTTGATACGGATTCGTTCTGGATCGACGGCTATTTCGAGGAGACCAAGATGGCCAACATCCATGTCGGCGACGCCGCTGACGTCAAACTGATGGGCTACGATCCGCATATCAGCGGGACGGTCGAAAGCATCACCCTCGGCATCTCCACCGCTAACGCCGCCGCGAGCACGCAGGGGCTGCCGGACGTGAACCCGGTCTACACCTGGGTGCGCCTGGCCCAGCGCGTCCCGGTGCGCGTCCGTATCGACAAGAAGCCCGCCGACATGCCCCTGGTGGCCGGCATGACCGCGACGGTGGTGGTGGGTACCGGCCGAGCGCCGATGCCAACGTGGTTCATGGATCTGCGTAACCGGGTCTCGGGGCTGACAAACAGCGCGATCGGCACACAGGAGGCGGATCGGCGCTAAGACCGGCCAGGGACGGGACTCCTCAAAGCCTTGCTGGGTTCACGCCGTATGGTCCCGGAGGACCCGGCGCCGAAAGGGTCCCCGTGATCCGGACCGCACGCTGCGCGGCCCCTCGTTGTACTTAGCGACTTAGCCCTGACCGCTCCGGTTAAAGCCGCACCCTTCATCATCCAGAATGGCCAACCTTTCGCTGGCGCCGGGCGACAGAAGCGAATGGGTGGGTTCGATCACGCCTGGGCGCAGGTGGTCTACTGTGGGCAGAAGCAGGTCCTGTCCGAGGTCCCGCCAACCTGTCCCACAGAGGTCTGGCGAAGGCAGAGCCGGACCGGTGCTACAGCAACGGTATTCAGCGCAAGGTCGGCGCCGAAAGAGCAATCAGCGACGAGGTGGAGGAAGCCGCGAGCCTGATCCTGAGCAACAGCCTCGCCAGGAAACAGTCTTCCGACAACGTCCTGGGGGAGGCTGACAGACGCAGTCAGCGTTGCGACGCAGACGGATCCTCCGAGCGAGCCATCCCTCGTTTCATCGACGACGACCGACTCGGCAATCTAGTGATATGGGAAAATTCCTATGGTGCCGTCAACGTTTTGCGGCGTGGTGCTCAACCCCGCAAGACTTTGCTTTGGCGATACTGCATTGCAGCGCGATTGATCGGGCTTCGAGGAAAGGAAGCGCGGCCGGAAATTCCGTATTGACGCAAGTCAAAAGCCGGCGCAGTCTTCAGGGGTGTTCGGCGACAACGGACACAGACCAGATCAACGGACAGCATGTCGGGAATGTGCTGCGTCAGATTGGTTGGTCGAAGCTGGAGGAGACAGGCATGACTCCACCGCAGCGTGGCGCCGCTTAGACGGTTTTGGGACAGGTTCGGCCCGGAGCTCAGCGGCACCAGACGAATAGCCAGACGGAAGCGACCCCAGGGGCGCAGAAGCGGCCGTGATATGGCCCGTCTTCGAATGCGCGAAAGGCCCCACTTAGCGCCGCTTCCGCCGCGGTTTCTCATCGCAGGACCTGTTCCACCATCACCCGCCCGGCAAGGCCGCGGCGGGATAAATCGATGGCATGATCCGGGTGTCGCTCAGGCGATCCCGAGCTTGTCCTTGAGCAGCGCGTTGACGGCCGCCGGGTTCGCCTTGCCGCCGGTCGCCTTCATGGTCTGGCCGACGAACCAGCCGAGCAGGGTCGGCTTCTCCTTGGCCTGGGCGACCTTATCGGGGTTGGCCGCGATGATCTGGTCGATGGCGGCCTCGATGGCGCCGGTGTCGGTCACCTGCTTCATGCCGCGGCTCTCGACGACGGCGCGCGGATCGCCGCCCTCGGTCCAGACGATCTCGAACAGGTCCTTCGCGATCTTGCCGGAGATCACGCCCTCGCCGATCAGGTCGACGATCGCGCCGAGCTGATCGGCCGAGACTGGCGTCGCTTCGATCGAGAGGCCCTCCTTGTTCAGGCGGCCGAACAGCTCGTTGATCACCCAGTTCGCGGCAGCCTTGCCGTCGCGTCCCTGGGCCACCGCCTCGTAGTAATCAGCCGAGGCCCGCTCGGCCACGAGCACGCCGGCATCGTAGGGCGAGAGGCCGTAATCCTTGACGAACCGGGCCTTCTTAGCGTCCGGCAGCTCCGGCAGGCCGGCGGCCAGGGCGTCGACATAGGCCTGGTCGAATTCGAGCGGCAGCAGGTCGGGATCGGGGAAGTACCGGTAATCGTGCGCCTCTTCCTTGGAGCGCATCGAGCGGGTCTCGCCCTTGCCCGGATCGAACAGGCGCGTCTCCTGGTCGATCTTTCCGCCATCCTCCAGGATCGCGATCTGGCGGCGCGCTTCGGTCTCGATTGCCTGGCCGATGAAGCGGATCGAGTTGACGTTCTTGATCTCGCAGCGCGTGCCGAGCGGCTCACCCGGGAGGCGCACCGAGACGTTCACGTCGGCGCGGAGCGAACCTTTCTCCATGTCGCCGTCGCAGGTGCCGAGATAGCGCAGGATCGTGCGCAGCTTGGTCACGTAGGCCTTGGCCTCCTCCGACGAGCGCAGATCCGGCCGGGAGACGATCTCCATCAGCGCCACGCCCGAGCGGTTGAGGTCGACGAAGCTCTTGGTCGGATCCTGGTCGTGCAGCGACTTGCCCGCATCCTGCTCCAGATGCAGGCGCTCGATGCCGACCGTGATCGACGTGCCGTCGAGCATGTCGACCAGCACCTCACCCTCTCCGACGATCGGGTCCTTGTACTGCGAGATCTGGTAGCCCTGCGGCAGGTCCGGGTAAAAATAGTTCTTCCGGTCGAACACCGAGCGCAGGTTGATCTGGGCCTTCAAGCCCAAGCCGGTACGGACCGCCTGCGCGATGCATTCCTGATTGATCACCGGAAGCATGCCGGGCATGGCGGCATCGACCAGAGAGACGTGATCGTTCGGCTCTGCCCCGAACTCGGTGGAGGCGCCGGAAAACAGCTTGGCCCGGCTGGAGACCTGGGCATGGACTTCCATGCCGACGATCACCTCCCAGTCGTGCAGGCCGCCCTTGATAAGTTTTTTGGGATCGACAGGTGCGTTCATGGTCGTCCGGGCCGGAAAAGGCTTGTCAGGGGCTTCCATTCCCACCCCCTCATCCTGAGGCGCCGCGAAGCGGCCTCGAAGGAGGGCTCCAGGGATCGCGCGCCCGCTGGAGGCTCCTTCGAGGTCCGCTCGCGCGGGCACCTCAGGATGAGGGCGCGAGTAGGAGCAGGCGTCGTCCGATCACTTACGGGTCGCATGCGTCAAGAATCAAGCGCGGCGGGCGATCGCCCGGCGGGCCCCGTAGCCGATCATCGCCCAGAGCAGAGCCGCGATGGCCCGCACCGGAAAGAAGGTCGGCCCGTCGTGGGTGATCGGGGCTGGCCACGGTATTCCGGCGGCGCTCACCGCCCAAGAGAACAGCACCGAGAAGCCCAGCGCCGCAATCGCCGCGATGAACACCTTCCCGAACTGGCTGGCGGTCCAGCCGAGATAGACCGCCACTACGATCAGCGCCGGGTCGAACGCGGCCCAGATCCAGACCGTCCAGGGATAGAACGGGACGGTCATGACCACCAGGGCTCGGGCAGGATGGTCCGGCCGGCGGCCTCCTCGATCACCTGGGCGACCGCGAACAGCGTCTCCTCGTCGAACGGCCGGCCGATCAGCTGGAGGCCCAGCGGCAGGCCCTGGCCGTCGATGCCGGCGGGCACCGCGATTCCTGGCAGCCCCGCCATGTTCACCGTCACGGTGAACACGTCGTTGAGATACATCTCCACCGGGTCGGCTGAGGCCTTCTCGCCGATCCCGAACGCCGAGGACGGCGTCGCAGGGGTCAGGATCGCGTCGACGCCCGCCGCATAGGCCTGCTCGAAGTCGCGCTTGATCAGCGTGCGGATCTTCTGAGCGCGCACGTAATACGCGTCGTAATAGCCGGCCGAGAGCACGTAGGTGCCGATCATGATCCGGCGCTTGACCTCGCGGCCGAAGCCGGCGGCGCGGGTGTTCTCGTACATCCCGGCGATGTCCTTGCCGGGCACGCGCAGGCCGTAGCGGACGCCGTCGTAGCGGGCGAGGTTCGAGGAGGCCTCCGCCGGGGCGACGATGTAATAGGCCGGCAGCGCCGACGAGGTGTGCGGCAGCGAGATCTCCTTGATCGTCGCGCCGGCATCCTTCAGCCAGGCGGCGCCGTCGTCCCAAAGCTTCTGGATCTCGGCCGGCATGCCGTCGACCCGGTACTCCTTGGGGATGCCGATGGTCAGGCCCTTCACGCCGCGGGAGACCGCGGCCTCGAAATCCGGCACCGGGAGGTCGACGCAGGTGGTGTCGCGGGCGTCCGGGCCGGCCATCGAGCCGAGCAGGATCGCGCAATCGCGCACCGTGCGGGCGATCGGGCCGGCCTGGTCCAGGGAGGAGGCGAAGGCCACCGTACCCCAGCGCGAGCAGCGGCCGTAGGTCGGCTTGATCCCCACCGTGCCGGTGAAGGCGGCGGGCTGGCGGATCGATCCGCCGGTATCCGTTGCGGTGGCACCCAGGCAGAGCCGCGCCGCGACTGCCGCAGCCGAGCCGCCGGACGAGCCGCCCGGCACCAGCTGCGCGTCGGAGCCCTTACGCCGCCAGGGCGAGACCACGTTGCCGTAGGCGCTGGTCTCGTTGGACGAGCCCATGGCGAATTCGTCGAGGTTCAGCTTTCCCAGCATCACCGCGCCGTCGCGCCACAGGTTGGCCGAGACGGCGGATTCGTAGTGCGGGACGAAGGCCTCCAGAATCTTGGAGCCGGCGGTGGTGGTCACGCCCTCGGTGCAGAACAGGTCCTTGATCCCCAGCGGGATGCCCTCCAGCGGGCGAGCCTCGCCGGTGGCGAGCTTCTGGTCCGCCTCATCCGCCATCTTGAGGGCGTGGTCGGGCGTCTCACGGATGTAGGCATTCAGCACGCGGGCCTTGGCCATCGCGTCGAGATGCGCCTGGGTCAGTTCGCGGGCCGAGATCCGCTTCGCCTTGAGGGCGTCGCGTGCCTCGGCCAGGGTGAGTTCGTTCGGATCCACGCTGTTCACGTCCTCGCGCGCGCCGTCGCGCGCATGCCGCCAGAATTCATGCTTCGCCGAAGGCCGGAAGCAGCCTACTCGACGACCTTCGGAACCAGGAAGTAATTGCTTTCGGTCTCGGGGGCGTTGGCGACCACGTCGGCGGCGCGGCCGCCCTCGGTGACGACGTCCTCACGCTTCTTCATCGCCATCGGGGTGACCGAGGTCATCGGCTCGACGCCGGACACGTCCACCGCGCCGAGCTGCTCGACGAAGGCCAGGATGGCGTTCAACTCACCCTGCAGCGGACCGACCTCGTCGTCGGTGACTGCGATCCGCGCCAGATGCGCGATGCGCCGAACCGTCTTCTCGTCGACCGACATGCCGTCCCGTTCACCCTTGCCCGGGGGGCTTCCCCGGCGCCAAGCCGGGCTATAGCACTGCGCTTCGACGCGCCGCAACGCGGGCGATGGCCCGCTCGGCGACACCGCTGGAACAGACCCGGTGAGGCCGGCTCGGATCAAGTCACCACGTGGTTCGGCGTGACCGACATCTCGATCAGGATCCCGGCGCGCCGCACTGGCTGCAGGACTGACAGCGAAACACCGAGGACCAGCACTTCGAAGGCCAGGACCAGCATCCAGCACTGCTTGCGGGTCATGGTCTGCGGGCGGCGGGACGGGCGTACAGCGGTGGGTTGGCCGATCGTCGACATGGCGATACCCGGAACGAGAATTAACGAAGTCTTAACCGACTTATTCGCGAACGGCTCCGGGCGCAGCTGTGTCGATCTGCGGATAAGGTTAAGCCTGTGGACGGTGGAGCGGGTGTGATGTGGGAACAGGTTTTCACGAGCCTGTCGGCCGGGTTTACGGCACAACCGGCCGACTTGGACCGGGCGGCGGCGGAGCTGGGCTTCCCCCTGCCTGCGTCCTACCGCAGCTTCTGCGAGACCTGCGGTATTGGCTTGGCGGGCGAGCAATTCCGGATCGCCGTCCCGGCACCGTTCGAGGCTAGCGATCTCGCCACGCAAGCCGGGGTCATCGCCATCAGTGTCGGCAATGCCGTGGCGATGCTTGAGGATGGCGATGCGGCGCACCGATTCGATGTCGAGGACGGTGACCCCGCGGTGATCGAGCGCGCCTGCTTCTTCGGCGTGGGCGAAGATGGCAGCTTCCTGTTCTGGGACGTCGCCGGGACCGGCGAGGAGTACGATATCTGGCTTCTGGCCCCCGACCTGGAGACGGTGCGCTTCGGCGGTGAAAGCCTGACCGACTTCTTCGGCCGCGTGACCAGGCCGTCCGCTGCACTGGTCCTGGGACCTGGCGCGACGCCGCTTCCCGCTCGATTCGAGGGGATCGCGGAAGCAACGCTGGCGCGGGGCACCGGGGTCGCTTAGAGCATCGCCCAGGATCGGGATCCCAGGCGATGCTCTAAGTTTCGACGCGGCATCGTTTTTTCCGAAAGACCGTCAACACCTTTCGGAACGATGCATCAGGCAGCGGCATGAATTTCGACGAAATCCGCATTTTCGCCGCCGCATCGCGCGGCGGCGCGCGCCTGATCGGAGTCGATCTCGGCACCAAGACGATCGGGCTCGCCCTATCGGATCTCGGCCGCCAGATCGCCACGCCGCTCGAGACGATCCGGAGGGTCAAGTTCACACCAGACGCGCAGCGGCTTGCGGCGCTCTGCCGGCAGCACGCGGTCGGGGGCTTGGTGATCGGCCTTCCCCTGAACATGGATGGCAGCGAAGGACCGCGCGTTCAATCGACCCGCGCCTTCGTGCGCAATCTCAAGCCGATCATCGATATCCCGCACGTGTTCTTCGACGAGCGCCTGTCCACCGCCGTGGTCACCCGGGCGCTGATCGAAGCGGATGCCTCCCGGGCCCGGCGCGGCCAGCTCGTCGATAAGCTGGCCGCCGCCTATATCCTGCAGGGGTGCCTGGACGTGATGCGCAACTTGGCCGACTCTGATGCGGAGCCGGTCAGCGACTGAGCAGCGAGACCGCTCCGCTGCCGTGTCGCTCGATCCGGCCGTCGAGTTCCAGCTCCAGCAAAACTGTCTGTACCACTCGGGCGCCGACCCCGGCGCTGCGCGCGAGTTCGTCGGTCCCGACCGGGCTCGGCCCGAGCAGAGCGATGATCTTCTGGCGGTCGTCCGTCGGCTCGTCCGGTTCGATCGGCGGTGCCTCGTAGCTGAAACCCGAAGGGCTGCCGTCGATCGAAAACACCCGTCCCTCCAGCTCGATCTCGTCCCAGAAATCCGGCTGCTCGGCGAGGTCCGGCCGCTGCCGGGCGGGGGCGGCGTCGGGGTTGGGACCACGCTCAATGATCGGGCCGATGACGTCGATGACGTGCTGCACCTCGGCGACTAGGGTCGCGCCCTGCCGGATTAGGTCGTTGGTGCCTTCCGCGCGCGGGTCCAGAGGCGAGCCCGGGACGGCGAACACTTCGCGGTTCTGCTCGAGGGCATACCGCGCTGTGATCAGTGAGCCGGAGCGGCGCGCCGCCTCGACCACGATCGTCCCGTACGACACGCCCGAGATGATGCGGTTGCGGCGGGGGAAATCGCGGCCGCGCGCCTCCCAGCCCATGGGCATCTCGGCGAGCACCGCGCCACCCTCCCCCAGGATCGCGTCGACCAGGGCGGCGTGGGCGGCCGGATAAATTCGGTCCTGACCGCCGGCCATCACCGCGATCGTGCCGCTCTGCAGGCTAGCCTTGTGGGCGCGGGCGTCGATCCCCCGGGCGAGGCCCGACACGACGGCGAGCCCGGCTTCCCCGAGGCCCCGGGCCAGTCGCTCGGTGAAAGCGAGCCCCGCGGTCGAAGCGTTGCGCGAGCCCACGAGGGCGACAGCAGGCCGGTTCAGAATGTTCGGGTGGCCGCACACGGCGATGAGGGGCGGCGCCGCGTCGGCGCACTGGAGCAGGCGCGGATAATCCGGCTCGCCGGTGGCCAACAGCCGCCCTCCGAGACGCGCCAGGGCTGCGAGCTCGTCCTCGGCCTGGCCGCGGCTCGGCGGCTCGATGCGTCGGCCGCGGCGCTGGGTCAGGTCCGGCAGGGCTTCGAGCGCTGCGGTCGCGCCGCCGAACCGGTTGATGAGGGTGCGGAAGCTGCGCGGGCCGATACCCTCGGTCCGGATCAGACGTAGCCAGTCGAGGCGCTGGGCATCGGTGAGCTGCATGACGCACCCCGGATCGCGCCTCGGCGCGCGCTCACCCCTTCTGGCCGATGCGCCCCTCGCTGCCGGCCACGAGTCGCCGGATATTGGGAGCGTGCTTCCACCATAGCAGCAGCCCGAGCAGCAGGAACAGCAGAGCTTGCGTCGGCGCCCCAAGCGCCCACAGCACCAACGGCGTGGCCGCGGAGGCCGCCAGGGCGGCGAGCGACGAGTATTTCAGCGCGAAGGCGAGGCCGAGCCAGATCGCCGCGAAGGCCGCTAGCGCCGGCGGGCTGAAGGCCAGCAGCACGCCGATAAAGGTCGCCACCCCCTTGCCGCCCTTGAAGCCGAGCCAGACTGGGAAGAGATGGCCGAGAAAAGCCCCGAGCCCAGCGGCCAGGGCCGGGCCCTCGCCGAGGAACTGCCGGGCGATCAGCACCGCCGCTGTCCCCTTGAGCGCGTCACCGAGCAGGGTGGCCGCCGCGAGACCCTTGCGGCCGGTGCGCAGCACGTTGGTGGCGCCGATATTGCCCGAGCCGATCGCCCGAACGTCCCCCAACCCGGCGAAGCGCGTCAGGATCAGCCCGAACGGGATCGAGCCCAGGGCATAGCCGAGGGCGAGGCCGCCGAGAGCGGCCGGCGTCGCAACGTCCGGGGGCATCATGCCGCCGCCGCCAGATCGTCGATCGCGTGAACGATTCGGCCGTCAACCAGCGTCAGGACCGCGGCGCCTTGGAGCCGTGCCTCGTCGAAGGGCGAGTTCTTGGAACGCGACTTCAGCCGGCGCTTATCGAGCACGTAGGGTAGATCCGGATCGATCAGCACAAGGTCGGCCGGGGCGCCGACCGCGAGCCGGCCGGCCTCACGCCCGAGGATCCGGGCGGGGTTCACGGTCAGCGCCGCAATCAGCTTGTTCAGCGCGAGGTCGCCGGTATGGACCAGGCGCAGGGACGCGCCGAGCAGGGTCTCGATGCCGAGGGCACCGTCAGCTGCCTCCGCGAAGGGCAGGCGCTTGGTCTCGACATCCTGCGGGTTGTGGTCCGAGACGACCACGTCGATCACGCCCTCGTCGAGCGCCCGGACCATGGCGTGCCGATCGGCCTCGTCGCGGAGCGGCGGCGACAGCCGGCAGAAGGTGCGGTAATGGCCGATATCGTTCTCGTTCAGCACGAGGTTGTTGACCGAGACGCCGCATGTCACCGGTAGGCCGTCCTGCTTGGCCCGGCGTACGATCTCCACCGAATCGGCGGTCGAGATCATCGCTGCGTGGTAGCGGGCGCCGGTCAGACGCACGAGGCGGATGTCGCGCTCCAGCATGACGGTCTCGGCCTCTCGGGGAATGCCCATCAGCCCGAGGCGCGAGGCGAGTTCGCCCTCGTTCATCACGCCCTCGGCCACGAGGTCGGCATCCTCGACATGCTGCATCAGCAGGGCATCGAAATCCCGCGCGTAGGTCAGGGCGCGGCGCATCACCTGGGCGTTCGCGACGGCGTGGAGACCATCCGTGAACGCCACGGCACCCGCTTCCTTGAGCAGGCCGAACTCGGTCATCTCCTTGCCGGCCAACCCCTTGGTGATCGCGGCAGCGGGAAGGACATGGACGCAGGCGGTATCGCGGGCGCGGCGGAGGACAAAATCCACGATCGCCGGCCCGTCGATCACAGGGTTGGTGTCCGGCATGCAGACAAGCGTGGTCACCCCGCCCGCCGCCGCTGCGGCGCTCGCGGAGGCCAGGGTCTCCCGATGCTCAGCCCCCGGCTCGCCCACGAAGGCACGCATGTCGATCAACCCCGGGCTGAGGACCCGGCCGCGGCAATCAATGACGGTGGTCTCCGCCGGGGCTCCGGGGGCGGCGCCTTCGGCGATGTCGGCGATGCGGCCGCCGCGCACCAGCACGGCGCCGCGCGACTCACGGCCCGTCACCGGATCGAGAAGGGTCGCGTTGGCCAGAAGGGTGCTGCTCACAGGGGCGCTCTCGCTGATGATGCCGGACCGTCGAGACGCATGGCGAGGCCGGAAGCCGCCATATGGGCCTTCGCCTCCGCGATCGTCGCCTGCCCGAAATGAAAGATCGAAGCCGCCAGAACCGCACTGGCGCCGCCCTGGGCCACGCCGGCCACGAGGTCGTCGAGGCCGCCCACCCCGCCCGAGGCGATCACCGGGACGCTCACGGCGTCGCTGATCGCCCGCGTCAGCGCGAGGTCGTAGCCGGAGCGGGTGCCGTCTTTGTCCATGGAGGTGACCAACAGCTCGCCTGCGCCCTTCTCGGCCACAAGACGAGCGAAGGCGACGGCGTCGATCCCGGTTGGGTCGCGGCCGCCATGAGTAAAGATTTTCCAGCGCGCTGGCGCATCGGGGCCGGAGACCCGCTTGGCATCAATCGCCACGACGATGCACTGCGCGCCGAACTTTTCCGCCGCCCGGGCGACGAGGTCCGGGTTCGTCACGGCCGCGGTGTTGATCGCCACCTTGTCGGCGCCGGCGAGCAGAAGCGCCCGAACGTCCTCGACGGTGCGTACGCCGCCGCCGACGGTGAGCGGCATGAAGCAAGCTTCTGCGGTCCGGCTGACGATGTCGAGGAGCGTGCCCCGAGCTTCGCGGCTCGCGGTGATGTCGAGGAAGCACAGCTCGTCGGCCCCAGCCGCATCATAGACCTTGGCCGCCTCAACGGGATCGCCGGCGTCACGCAGTCCCTCGAAACGGACGCCCTTCACGACGCGGCCGTCCTTCACGTCGAGGCAGGGGATGATGCGGGTTTTCAGCACGGTCCCTCGGCGGTCCGGTCAGGATTCAGGGTCGATCGCGAATGGGCGATCCATGATGTCCTGATAGGTGTAGGAACAGGCCTCTGTGAAGCGCTTCCGCAGCAGACCGGTCTCTTTCGCGACTTCGAGGCGGGCGCGGCGGTAGGCTTTCTCGATGGCTTCGCTCAAGCGAGCCTTCACCCCTGGGCTTTCGTCCAACTCATCAAGCGCATGGACGCGATGCGACGCGATTGAGATCGCCCAGCTGCGGGTGTGTTTCGCGGGCTGGTGGTCGACCTTAAGCACGTGCACCGGCACCACGCGCAGAGGACTGACCAGGCTCGTGAACTGGCTCCTGTCTAAGCTCTCGATCTCCTCGGCAAGATTCTCACGGCCGAGGCCTGGAAGGTCGCCAGCGCGCAAACGAGTGCTCTGCGCCTGCGGCCAGGTATAAAAATCGTCCTCGTAGGCCGTGCCAGCTGGGGATGTCCGGGTCTTCAACGTCGTCATCGAAGCCTCCCGAGTCGACGTGCCCCGAGGGGCAAGCCTATCACGCCGCCGGGCCGCGCGTCTGTGCGATCGCAGCCAGCGCTGCCTGTGGATCGATCCGGCCGTCGTAAAGTGCCCGACCGGTGATAGCGCCGGCGATCAGTGCGCAATCAGGCTGAAGCAGCCGGTGCACGTCGTCGATGGAGGCGAGGCCACCCGAGGCGATCACTGGGATGCGAACAGCCTGCGCCAACGCCAAGGTCATCTCAACGTTGAGGCCCTTCAGGATGCCGTCTCGGGCGATGTCGGTGTAGATAATCGCGGCGACGCCCGCGTCCTCGAAGCGGCGGCCGAGTTCTTCGGCGGTCATGCTGGACGTCTGTGCCCAGCCCTCGACGGCGACACGTCCATCCTTCGCATCGATGCCCACGGCGATCTTGCCGGGATGCAAGCGCGCCGCCTCTCGGACGAAGCCGGGATCGCGCACGGCGGCGGTGCCGATGATCACCCGGGCGACGCCCTTCGCAAGCCAGCCCTCGAGCGTCTTCATTTCACGGATGCCGCCGCCGAGTTGGACCGGGATTCCGACCCGGGCGAGAATCGCATCCACAGCGGTTGCGTTGCGCGGTGCCCCTGCGAAGGCGCCGTCAAGATCGACGACGTGGAGCCAGGGGAAACCTTGCTCCTCAAAAGTTGCGGCCTGCGCGGCCGGATCGTCGCCGAAGATCTTGGCCTGTGCCATGTCCCCCTGGATGAGGCGGACGCAGCGTCCCTCTTTCAGGTCGATCGCCGGGTACAGGATCACGCGTTCTGTCTTTCTTCTTACCGAAGTCGGAGGCCGCTCAGGGGCGCCAGTTCAAAAAGTTCGTGATGAGCGCCAGGCCAAGGCGCTGGCTCTTCTCGGGATGGAACTGCGTGCCGGCAATGTTGCCGCGGGCGACCATCGCGGTCACTGGACCACCATAGTCCGCCTGCGCCACCACGTCGTCCGAATGCTCGGCCGAAAGCGCGAAGCTGTGCACGAAGTAAGCGTGCAGTCCGCCCTCGCCGATGGGAATATGAGCCAGCAACGCGTGGTCGCGAGCGATGCGCAGCGTGTTCCAGCCCATATGGGGGATCTTGAGCGTCGGGTCGGATGGCCGGATCGGCGCGACATCGCCCGGAATCCAGCCGAGGCCCGGTGTGGTCTCGTATTCGAGGCCCCGGCTCGCAAGCAACTGCATACCCACGCAGATACCGAGGAACGGACGCCCCGCCCCTTGTGCCACCTGGGTCATCGCTTCGACCATGCCTGGGACGCCGTCGAGCCCACGCCGACAATCGGCATAGGCGCCGACACCCGGCAGCACGACCCGGTCGGCAGCTGCGACCACCTCCGGGTCGGAGGTCAGGCAGATACGCGTGTCGAGTCCGCCCTCCCGGGCGGCGCGCTCGAACGCCTTGGCCGCAGAATGGAGGTTGCCCGACCCATAATCGATAATCGCGACCGTCTCGGTGCTCATGCGCGTCTCGACCGGACAGACATCACCGAGCGACTGCTTGAGCGGGGAACAAGCCGATGACCGGCTCGGTGCGCCGAGCGGGACCAGCCGGGAACGGCGCACGCGGTACCGCGGCGGTGGAATCGAGCCAACGGCCCAGCGCCCGGGCTTCGGCCTCCTCCGGGGTGGCGGCGATGACGGCATCGCGCGTCGGCCATCCCCGACGAGACAGCGTCCAGCGGCGCAGGCTGGACGCTTCGAGACCGATCAGCACCGAGGCCAGCAGGGTGACGATCGTGGCGATGCCGGGCGGTAATCCGAGCGTGTGGCCGAGTGCAGCCAGCCCCAGCAGGCCGGCGAGGACGATCAACGCAGCGATCCAGAGACGATGGAACAGAAACCACAACACGGTGAACGCGAAGGCCGACCAAGAGAAACCGTCCGGTACGAGCACGGCCCGGTCGAGACCAATGGACTCGCCCGGCCGCGCATCGGTCGGCAGGTGGAGCGTGTAGCTGCGCATCCGCATCGCGGGACTCCCGGTGTAAGCGTTCGCCGACGGTCAAAACCACCCGCGGGAGCGCCAAGAAACGATGGTCTACAGGGAGCCCTTCGTAGAGGGAACGCGTCCCTCCTCGCGTGGGTCGATCGCCACCGCCTTCCGCAAGGCGCGGGCCAAGCCCTTGAAGCAGCTCTCGGCGATGTGGTGGGCGTTGTCGCCGTACAGGGTCTCGACGTGCAGGGTCAGCCCGGCATTCATCGCAAAGGCCTGGAACCACTCGCGCACCAACTCGGTGTCGAACTGCCCGATCTTCTCCACTCGGAAGGTGGTACGGAACACGAGGAACGGCCGGCCCGAGATGTCGACGCAGACCCGGGTCAGCGCCTCATCCATCGGCAGGTGGATGTCGGCGTAGCGCGTCACGCCGCGCTTGTCGCCGAGCGCCTTGGCGAAGGCTTGGCCCAGCGCGATGCCGCAATCCTCGGCGGAATGATGCTGATCGATATGCAGGTCGCCATCGACCCTGACCTCCAGGTCGAACAGGCCGTGCCGGGCGAACAGGTCCAGCATGTGGTCAAGGAAGCCGATGCCGGTGGCGATCTTCGACTGCCCGGTCCCGTCGAGCCCGACGCTGACCGCGATATCGGTCTCGGCGGTCTTCCGGCTGATGGAGGCGCTGCGCATTTTTTCGGACTTCGCGTCGGGGGCGGCCGGAGCCGCGAGCGCTTTCTAGTGTGAGTTTCTCGGGAATGGAAAGGGTGAAGCCGACCTATCCCTGAAGCACGCGGCCGGCCACCGCATCGAGCTTGGCGAGCAACTGCGGATCGCGGGCGGTCGGCGCGGTCATGATCGCACCGTCGAGCGCCCGGTGCGAGCCCGCCGGGCAGGCCTCGCGCTCGGCCGGGAAGTCGCGGGCGAGCCGCGCCACCAGCCGGGCCGCCGTGTCGGCATTGGTCCGGGCCACCGCGATCACCGCCGCGACGTCCACGGCATCGTGGCCGGGGTGCCAGCAATCGTAGTCGGTCACCATGGCGATGGTCGCGTAGGTGATCTCCGCCTCGCGGGCGAGCTTGGCCTCAGGCATGTTGGTCATGCCGATCACGTCGAAGCCCTGCGCCTTGTAGGCCCGGGACTCGGCGAGCGAGGAGAATTGCGGGCCGTCCATGCAGACATAGGTGCCGCCGCGATGGACTGCGATGTCCTCCGCCTGGGCGGCGTTGGCCATCCGCGCCTGCAGCCCCGGGCCGACCGGGTGGGCGAGCGAGACGTGGGCAACGCAGCCGTCGCCGAAGAACGAGGAGGCCCGCCCGTGGGTGCGGTCGACGAACTGGTCGACCAACACGAACAGGCCAGGGGGCAGCTCCTCGCGGAACGACCCACAGGCGGAGAGCGCCACGAGGTCGGTGACGCCGGCCCGCTTCAGCGCGTCGATATTGGCGCGATAGTTGATACCGGACGGCGACAGCCGATGGCCGCGCCCGTGCCGGGCGAGGAACACGACTTTGGTCTCGCCGATCCGCCCGATGCGCAGCGCATCCGAGGGCTCACCCCAGGGTGAGGCGACGCGCTCCTCACGCACGTCCTCGAGCCCGGGCAGATCGTAGACACCCGATCCGCCCATCACCCCGAGCACCGCTGCCGTCATGCCGCTTCCCTTCGTGCGCTACATTCGATCCACCACCTCATCCTGAGGTGCCGGAGCGAAGCGGAGGCCTCGAAAGGAGACATCCGGAACCCGCGGCGATCCTTGAATCTCCATTCGACGCCTGCGACAGCAGGCACCTCAAGAAGAGGTGCTCGGACGGGATCGGTGTCGCCGGGAGGCCGGCGGCCGCGTTCACGGAGCGGTAGCACAGGGACCCAGCCCAAAAAAGGTGGGCCCCCCGAAGGAGGCCCACCCGGCGCAACCGATGCTAAGCTGGCTCAGAACGTCTTGTGCAGCTCTGGCTGAAGGCCATGGACCTCGCCGCCGACATCGGCCCAGACCTTCTTCTTCACGTAGTAGAGCAACCCCGACAGGATGATCAGGAACAGGATCACCCGGAAGCCCAGGGCCTTGCGGTCCATCATGTGCGGCTCGGCCGCCCACATCAGGAAGGCCGCGACGTCCTTGCCGTACTGGTCCACCGTTTCCGGCACCACAGGCTGGCCGTCATCGCCCTTGGGGTAGGTCACTTGCCCATCGGTGATCGGGGGCGGCATCGCGATGATGTGCCCGGGATAGTATTTGTTGTAGTGGCCGCCGTCGGGCACCGAAAAGTCCTTCGGAGCCTCTTCGTAGCCGTTGAGCAGGGCGTGGATGTAGTCGGGACCCTGCTCCGAGTAGCCGACGAACGGCAGCCAGTCGGTCAGGAAGTACAACGAACCGCGCGAAAAAGTCCGCGCCTTGGCGATCACCGAAAAGTCGGGCGGCGCCTTACCACCATTGGCGGCCGCCGCGGCCTGATCGTTCGGGAAGGGCGGCGGGAACGTGTCAGCTGGCCGTCCGGGCCGGTCGAACATCTCGCCGGAATCGTTCGGGCCGTCCTTGACCTGATAGGTCGCGGCCAGAGCCTTGACCTGCGCAGCGGAGAAATCCGGGCCGCCATCCTGCGCGAGGTTGCGGAAGGCGACCAGCTTCATCGAATGACAGGCGGAGCAGACCTCCTTGTAGACTTGGAATCCGCGCTGCAGTTGCGCGGTGTCGAAGCGGCCAAAGGTGCCTGCGAAGCTCCAGTTGATCCGCCCCGGGATCGGGCCGCCATGCCCCTCCTGGGCGGAGGCTGGTGCCGCCCCGGTGAGCAGAGCCGCGATAGCGAAGGCGGCGGTGGTCGAGAGGACGTGACGCATCATCATGGTCCTGCCGTCAGCCCTTGGTGATCGGAGCGGCGGCGGCACCCGCCGGCATGCCGGATCCGCTCACCTGTTTGCCCGGCCCGGTGACGCTTTCCAGGATCGAAGCCGGCAGCGCCTTCGGTGTCTCGAAGAGGCCGCAGAGCGGCATGACGATCAGGAAGTGGGCGAAGTAGTAGGCCGTGCAGATCTGGGAGGCGAGGACGTAGCCGCCCTCCGGGGGCTGGGATCCGAGCCAGCCCAGGAGGAAGGTCGCGCCGATGAACACCCAGAAGAACTGACGGTAGATCGGCCGGTAGTTGCAGGAGCGCACCCGGGACCAATCGAGCCACGGCGCGAAGGCCAGGATGATCACCGCGGAGAACATCAGGATCACGCCGCCGAGCTTGCTCGGGACCGCCCGCAGGATCGCGTAGAACGGCAGGAAGTACCATTCGGGCACGATATGCGCCGGCGTCACCGCCGGGTTGGCCGCGATGTAGTTGTCGGCGTGGCCCAGGTAGTTCGGCTGGAAGAACAGGAACCACGAGAACAGGATCATGAACACGCAGGTTGCGAACACGTCCTTCACGGTGGCGTAGGGGGTGAACGGCACCGCGTCCTTGCCCGACTTGATCGGGATGCCGGCCGGGTTGTTCTGGCCAGTAACGTGCAGCGCCCAGACGTGCAGCATGACGACGCCGGCGATCATCCAGGGCAATAGGTAGTGCAGCGAGAAGAACCGGTTCACGGTCGGATTACCCACCGAGTAGCCGCCCCAGAGCAGCGTCTGGATGGTGTCGCCGACCACCGGGATCGCCGCCAGGATATTGGTGATGACGGTGGCGCCCCAGAAGCTCATCTGGCCCCAGGGCAGCGTGTAGCCGAGGAACGCGGTGGCCATCATCAGCAGGTAGATGATGACGCCGAGAATATAGAGCACCTCGCGCGGGGCCTTGTAGGACCCGTAATACAGCGCCCGGAACATGTGGACGTAGACCGCCACGAAGAACATCGACGCGCCGTTGGCGTGCGCGTAGCGCAGCAGCCAGCCGTAATTCACGTCGCGCATGATCTTTTCGACGGAATTGAACGCGCCCGTCGCCGACGGCTCGTAGTGCATCGCCAGCCAGACGCCGGTGATGATCTGGATCCCCAGAAAGGCTGCCAGGATCGCCCCGAAGGTCCAGAAATAGTTGAGGTTCCGGGGGACCGGGTAGGCGATGAAGGACGAGTGCACGAGGCCGGCGATCGGCAGCCGGGCCTCGAACCACTTGGCGACGCGGCTTTTCGGGACGTAGGTGCTGGCAGTTCCGCTCATGTCCGCGTCCCTCTTACGCCGCTTCTTTGCCGCCCTCGCCGATCCGGATCTTGGTCTCCGTCTCGAAGGCATAGGGTGGGATCGGCAGGTTGATGGGGGCCGGCCCATGGCGAACGCGCCCGACCGCGTCGAACTGCGAGCCATGACAGGGACAGGCCCAGCCCTCGAAGTTGCCCTGGTGGCCGATCGGCACGCAGCCGAGATGCGTGCAGTTGCCGTAGACGACGAGCCACTGGTCATGGCCGTTCTTGACCCGGGTCGGGAAGGCCGCCGGATCGATCATCGCCGAGAGCGGGACCGCCTGCATGTCGGTCACCTCCTTCGCCGTCAGTTTGCGAACGAAGATTAGCTTGCCGCGCCAGAACACATTGACGATCTGGCCGTCCTGGATCGGGGTCAGGTCGACGTCGATGGGCGCGCCGGCCGCGATCGTTTCGGCGTCGGGCGCCATGGACGAGATCAGCGGCCAGACCACGGACCCCGCGCCGACCGCAAGAGCGGCACCGGTCGCGAGGAACAGGAAGTCACGGCGGCTCCCATCCGGAGAGCTGCCATCCCGGGTGCCGGGGGTGGTGGCGGAGGTGGTCGCCAAGATTCGGAACTCCGTGCGTTGGCGTGAGGGCCGCAGGTGCCCTGCCCTGATGTCCCGGCCGGGCCGCGATCAAAGCATTATCGTTCTAATCTGAGCAATGAGACCGTCTGCCACCCCCAAGTCAAGTTGCTAACCGGGGCCGCGCGACCGCGTTAGGTCACGATCGTTGTCATATGTTGCCGAATGCCGCTGCGGCTGCGCGGCTACGCCACGGCGCTGTCGAGTCGGGTCGTGCCGCCGTCCAGGAATCCGCCGGATTGCCGGGCCCACAGGCCCGCATAGATACCGCCGAGAGCCACCAGTTGGGTATGGGTCCCTTCCTCGACGATGCGGCCGCGATCGATGACCACGAGGCGGTCCAGAGCCGCGATCGTGGACAGGCGATGGGCGATCGCCACCACGGTCTTGCCGGCCATCAGCGTATCGAGGGAGTCCTGGATTGCCGCCTCGACTTCGCTGTCCAAGGCTGACGTTGCCTCGTCGAGGATCAGGATCGGCGCATCCTTGAGCATCACCCGGGCGATGGCGATGCGCTGGCGCTGCCCACCGGAGAGCTTCACGCCGCGCTCCCCCACCTGCGCGTCGTAGCCCCGGCGCCCCTTGTGGTCGACGAGGTCGGCGATGAACTGGTCGGCATGGGCAAGCCGAGCGGCGTGCTCGATCTGCTCCTGCGTGGCGTCCGGACGGCCGTAGCCGATGTTCTCGCGGATCGAACGATGCAGCAGTGAGGTGTCCTGGCTCACCATGGCGATGGCCTCACGCAGGGATTGCTGCGTCACCGTCGCGATGTCCTGGCCGTCGACCAAAATCCGCCCGGTTTCGACCTCGTAAAGACGCAGCAGCAGGCTTGCGAGGGTGGACTTGCCCGCTCCGCTGACGCCCACCAGTCCCACCTTCTCGCCGGGGCGGATCGTCAGGCTGAAATTCTCGATCACGGTGGCGTCGCCGCGGCCGTAATGGAATCCCACGGTCTCGAACCGGACCTCACCGCCAGCCACGATCAGGTCACGGGCCCCAGAGGCATCCACGAGCGCATGCGGCCGCGCCATGGTCTGCATGCTCTCTTGGATCACGCCGACATTCTCGAACACGCCCCGGACGGTCTGCATCACCCAACCGGACATGGCGATGAGCCGCAGGATCAGTGCGAGGCCTGCCGAGGCTTCGCCGGTGGTCATGCCACCGTCACGCCAGAGAATCACACAAGCGGCGCCGGTGGCGATCAGCAGCGTGCTGTTGAGGATTCCCAGAAGGCTCGTCGTCAGCGTCACCAGCCGGAACTGGTACAGGTAGGCGTCAGTATGGACTTCCACCGCATCGCGGACCGTTGCTCGCTCCTCGCGGTCGCGGGCGAAGAGCTTCACGGTCAGGATGTTCGTGTAGCTGTCGACGATGCGGCCGATCAGCACCGAGCGGGTGTCGGCAGTCTTGTGCGACCGGGCCCGAGCCCTGGGAACGAACCACGTCGTCAGAGCAGCATAGGCGCCGATCCAGACCAGCACCGGTAGGGCGAGCCAGGGTGAGATCGAGCCGAACAGGCCGACCGCCGTCACCGCATAGATCGCGACGTAGAGCAGCGTATCTATGAATACGACGGCCAACTCTCGCACTGCCGGGCCGACTTGCACGACGCGATTGGCTAGGCGGCCGGAGAAGTCGCCCTGAAAATACGAGAGGGAATGCCCGAGGGTATAGAGATGCGCTCGCCAGCGGATCTGGCTGGTCGATTGCGGCACGATGAGCTGGTTGGACAAAACTTCGTGCAGCCAGATGGAGACCGGTCGCACGAACGCGATCAGCAGGAACACGAGGCCGAGGCCAACCGCGTGGTCGGACAACACGGTTGTCCGATCAGCCGTGGCCAGCAGGTCGATGAACCAGCGCAAGACCAGGTAGAGCGAGGCCTCGACCGTCCCGGCCACCACAGCGATGACGAACAGCGCCACAAGCGCGATGCGGATCGGTTGTAAATAGAACCCAGCGAAGCCCAGAACCGTTCGCGGTGGGGTGCGCGTCTCGTCGAAGGGCGCGAACGGATCGACCCGGCGCTCAAGCCAATTCAAAAACATGTTTTTTGGGCGCACCACTTCGGGAAACCCTGATGTAAGCGAGGCGTCCCACCCGCCAAGCGCGCGCGGTCGTCGCGGCGCCGACCTTTCAGAAAATTTTCCTTATTTAGGGTGCGCGATACGTCCCGGAACGGGCAAGCCGGCTGGTTGCACAGCCGGGCGCTATGCTGTCAGCGCGCGAGAGCCAGAGTGGCGCCCGACTTGGTGAGCGCGCCATCGAGGGATCCGCTACCTTGGCGCAACCGTGCCGCCACGGTGCCGCCGGGCTGGTAAAGATACACCTCACCGTCGCGGAAATCCCAGGCCGAGACCCGCGCGAGGTCCTTGTTGGGGCAGCCGGAAGCCGAGGCCTTGTAGAGATCGAGGGCTGGCGCACTCGACAGGGTGACCTTGCAGCTCGCGCCGGTTGCGTCCTTGGCATCCCAGCTACCGACCACCGAGGCACGACCGCTGGTGACCACCGGCGGCGGCGGCGCTGGCGGCGCAACCGGCTCGGCGATGACCGTGGGGCTGTTGGACGCTGCATTGGCCTGGGCGCCAGGCGCGGGCGGCGCGTCGGGGCTGGCGGTCGCACCGGGCGGGGGCGCAAGCGGCGCCGCGGTTACGGTTCCTGACGGGACTGCCTGGACTGCGTCGAGCGAGGCTTGCGCGGGTGCCCGGGTCCTCGGACTCTCGAGACGGGTCGAGGCGCAGGCGCCGAGCGTGGCGCTCAGACAAAGGGCGGCGAAGGTCGGCAGGCTTGGGCGCAGCATCGGACCACTTCGGATCAGGCTTGGGGGCTGGCGCACTGGGCGCCTTGGACCCTGACTCGGTGTCAAATGCGCTGACCGCAAGGCGACGGTTCCCTCCGCAGCGGACTCCGCTGCGGACGGACGGCCTTTTCGTCCCGGTGTGGCCAGCGAGCCGCAGGTTCGGCTCTTAGACCACTCGCTCGACCATCATCTTCTTGATCTCAGCGATCGCCTTCGCTGGGTTCAGGCTCTTCGGGCAGGTGTTGGCGCAGTTCATGATCGTGTGGCAGCGGTAGAGCCGGAACGGGTCGTGTAAGGCATCGAGCCGGTCGCCGGTGTTCTCATCCCGCGAATCGATCAGCCAGCGATAGGCCTGAAGCAGGGCGGCCGGGCCGAGGAACTTGTCGCCATTCCACCAGTAGCTGGGGCACGACGTGCTGCAGCAGGCGCACAGGATGCACTCGTACAGGCCGTCGAGCTTCGACCGGTCCTCCGGCGTCTGACGCCACTCCTTCTCGGGAGCGGGCGTTTCGGTCTGGAGCCAGGGCTCGATCGCCGCATGCTGCGCGTAGAAGTTGGTGAGATCCGGGACGAGGTCCTTCAGCACCGGCATATGCGGCAGCGGATAGATCCGGACCGCGCCGTCCTTGTCCTTCCGAGACATCATCGGCAGGGCGTTGTCCGGGCTCTTGCACTCGTCGATGCCCATCGTGCAGGCCAGCGCGTTCTGGCCCTCGATGTTCATCGCGCAGGAGCCGCAAATGCCCTCGCGGCACGAGCGGCGGAAGACCAGAGTCGAGTCGACCTTGTTCTTGATCCACAATAGCGCGTCGAGAACCATCGGGCCGCAATCGTCGCGGTCGACCTGGTACGTGTCGATCCGTGGATTGGCCCCGTCATCCGGGTTCCACCGGTAGATCTTGAAGGTCTGCAGATTCTTGGCGCCGGGCGGCGGCGCCCAGGTGCGGCCCTGCGTGATCTGCGAGTTCTTCGGAAGGTTGAACTGAGCCATTGCGTTTATATCCGGCAATATCGGTCAGAACCGGAAACCGGTCTGGATGGATACGCACGACGCGGTCCGGCGCGCGTATCGGGAATACTAAATTCAGTACACCCGTGCTTTCGGCTCGATGTACTGGATCTCATTCGACATCGTGTAGGTATGCACCGGACGGTAATCGATGTTGACCTGGTGGCGACCCTCGTCGAGCCAGGAGAGGGTGTGCTTCATCCACTCTTTGTCATTGCGGTCGGGGAAGTCCTCGCGAGCATGAGCGCCTCGGGATTCCTTGCGGTTGGCGGCCGATTCCATGGTCACCACCGCCTGCCCGATCAGGTTGTCGAATTCGAGGGTTTCCAGGAGGTCGGTGTTCCAGATCATCGACCGATCGGTGATCTTCACGTCCGCGGCTGCGTTCCAGACCTTGTGGATCAGGCTCTTGCCCTCCTCCAGCACCTCGCCGGTGCGGAACACCGCGCAGTTGTTCTGCATGGTCTTCTGCATCTCCGAGCGCAGCTCCGCCGTCGGCGTCGAGCCGTTCGCGTGGCGGAAGCGATCCAGGCGTTCCAGCGCCTTATCGGTGGCGCCCTTGGGCAGTTCCTGGGCCCGGCCGTTCGGTTCGACGATCTCGGCGCAGCGCTTGCCGGCGGCGCGGCCGAACACCACGAGGTCGATCAGCGAGTTGGAGCCGAGGCGGTTGGCACCGTGGACCGACACGCAGGCCGCCTCGCCGATCGCCATCAGGCCCGGCACCACTGTGTCGGGATTGCCGTCCCGCAGGGTCAGCACCTCACCGTGATAGTTCGTGGGGATGCCGCCCATGTTGTAGTGCACGGTCGGGATGACCGGGATCGGCTCCTTGGTCACGTCGACGCCCGCGAAGATCTTGGCGGATTCGGAGATGCCCGGCAGGCGCTCGTGAAGGATCTTGGGGTCGAGGTGGTCGAGATGTAGGTAGATGTGATCCTTGTTCTTGCCTACACCGCGGCCGTCACGGATTTCCATCGTCATGGAGCGCGAGACCACGTCGCGCGAGGCAAGATCCTTGGCCGAGGGAGCATAGCGCTCCATGAAACGCTCGCCCTCGGAATTGGTCAGGTAGCCGCCCTCGCCGCGCGAGCCCTCGGTGATCAGGCAGCCGGCGCCGTAGATGCCAGTGGGGTGAAACTGCACGAACTCCATATCCTGGAGCGGGAGGCCGGCGCGCAGCACCATGGCGTTGCCGTCACCCGTGCAGGTATGCGCGGAGGTCGCCGAGAAGTAGGCGCGACCGTAGCCGCCGGTGGCCAGGATCGTCTGCTGGGCGCGGAACCGGTGGATCTCACCGGTGGCCTGGTCGAGGGCGATGACGCCCCGGCAGCGGCCATCCTCGTCCATGATCAGGTCCAGGGCAAAGTACTCGATGAAGAAATCGGTCTGATTCTTCACCGCCTGCCCATAGAGGGTGTGCAGCATGGCGTGGCCGGTACGGTCAGCCGCTGCGCAGGTCCGCTGGGCGGTACCCTTGCCGTAATCGGTTGTCATGCCGCCGAACGGGCGCTGGTAGATCTTGCCCTCGTCCGTGCGGGAGAAGGGCACGCCCCAATGCTCCAGCTCGTAGACCGCCGCGGGGGCGTTGCGCACGAGGTACTCGATGGCGTCCTGGTCGCCGAGCCAATCCGACCCCTTCACGGTATCGTACATGTGCCAGCGCCAATCGTCCGGACCCATGTTGCCGAGCGAGGCCGAGATGCCGCCCTGCGCCGCGACGGTATGCGAGCGGGTCGGAAACACCTTGGTGATGCAGGCGGTGCGCAGGCCGGCCTCCGAGCAGCCGACGGTCGCGCGCAGACCCGCGCCGCCGGCGCCGACGATCACGACGTCGAAGGCGTGGTCGTGGATGGTGTAGGCAGGCCCGCTGCCGTTGGTGCCATTGGCGGCCATGATCGGCTCCTCGAATTGCGTGATGGCGGGGTTCAGGCCGGTTGCCCGAAGCCGATGCGCAGGACTGCGTACAGGCAGGCCACGGCCACCAGGACCGCGTAGATATTGTTGGCGAACACCGCGGCGATCTTCGTCGCCTGGCCGTGCACGTAATCTTCGATCACCACCTGCATGCCGATCCGCATGTGGATGGTCACCGACAGGAGCGCCAGGATCAGGATGATTGAGACCAGGGGCTTGGCGATCAGCTGCGTCGCTTCGACGTAGCCGCGGCCGGCCATGCTGGCGATGATCACCACGAAGGCCAGCATGAGGACGGTGTTCGCGGCTGCGGTCACCCGTTGCTGCCACCAATGGCCGGCCCCGTGATGGGCGACGCCCAGGCCGCGGACACGGGCGCGTGGGGTGCGGATCGAGACGCGGGTATCCTGGCGAATCTTTTCCTGAGCCATGCCAGCCTCCTCAGCGGACCAGAAGGGCGACCGCCCAGATGACGATGGTGAGCGCGATGGATCCGACCAGCGTCAGGCGGGCCATGCTCAGGCGCCGGTCCCGATCAAAGCCGACACCGGTATCCCATACCAGATGGCGCAGACCGCCGAGCATGTGGTGCATCAGCACCCAGGTGTAGGCGAACAAGATCAGTCGGCCGACAATCGATCCGAAAAACCCGGCGACATAGGAATAGGCGACCGGTCCCGATGCAAGCGCCACCAGCCAGATCGCCACCAGGGCAGTTCCGCCATAAAGTGCGGTACCGGTAATACGGTGAAACACCGACATCGCCATCGTCCAGGTCCAGCGATAGATCTGGAGATGCGGTGAAAGCGGCTGTGCCACGGTCGGGCGTGCGGTGGGTGCCATTGGGTTGAAGCCTCGCAGCTGCGAACTGGACCGTCTCTAATCTGGTGCTAGCGCTAGTGCCTGCGCGCGCAAGCCGCAATGTGTCATGCTGCGCCGCACAGTGGGGGGCGTGTTGATAGCGCGGCGGATCTGTCACTTCAGTTGGCCCAGCAGGCGCCACCAGGCGTAATCGAGGGGGGCCGCGACCACGAGCGAGGCGAGGCCGAAGGCCAGGGTGAGTCGGGTTGCGTCCCGCAGGCGCACCCCACCGAGCTCGCTCGCGAACACGATCGGCGGCGCCTGGTAGGGGAAGAACAGGGTCGAGTAGCCGATCACCTGAATGGAGACGACGGCCAACGGCGACAAATGGGTGACATTCACCAGTTCGCCCGCGAGCGCCGTGTAGAGAGCCGGCGCTCCGTTGGCCGTAACCAGCAGCGTCAGAACGGTGCTGATGCCGGTGAGAACCGCGAAGTTCTGGCCCGGCGCGTCGGGAGCGAGCGGCGCCACGGCGAGGAGCCCATGCCCCAGACGCGCTCCGAGCCCGGTCTCGTTCACCAATGCAACCAAGCCAAGCAAAGCCGCGATGTAGAAGCAGGTGCGCAGGTTCACCTTCTGGAACGCCTCGGGCGGCAGCACGCCGATCCGAGGCAGCAGGCAGATCACGGCGGCAGCGAGCCCCACCCATGCCGGGGCGAGCCCGTGCAGGTTATCGGTCACCCAGAGGGCCAGGGTGCAGGCCAGGATCACCGCGAGGCGCCGCTCTGCGGCCGAGACCCGCGGGAGGGACGGCAGGGCCTGCGCGTCGGGGCTGAGGCGGTCGGGGAACAGGCGCACGATCAGCGCCACCAGCATCACACCCTTGACCAGGGCCAAGACCGGCGCGTGCAGGAGGATGTAGGACAGATAGGACAGATGGAGGCCGAGCACCTGCTCGGCCGAGCCGGCCATGACCAGGTTCGGCACGTTGGCCGGCAGAATCGCCGCCGACAGGATCGGGGTTGCAACCCCCACTGCGAGCACCGCGCCAGTTCGGCCCGGCCGGCCTGCCGTCAGGCCGAAGCCGTCGCACAGGGCCAGCGTCACAGGGATCATCAGGGCGATCCGACCGAGATTAGACGGCATCACGAAGGCGATGAGGAAGCTCAAACCTACGAGGCCGGCGATGAACTGAACGTAGGAGCCCGAGAGACGCACTGCCAGCGTCCGGGCCAAGCGGGCACCGAGGCCGCTTTGGGTCATGCCCTGGCCCACGATCATGCCGGACAGGACCAGCCAAAAGGCGGAGGCCGAAAATCCCGAGAATACCGTCGCCGGGTTGCCGAGGCGCAGCAGCATCGCCAATCCGAAGAAGGCGAGCGCCGTGACGATTTCCGGCAGCAGCGCCGTCGCCCAGAGGCCCATGCAGAGGACGAGCAGGGCGGCTGTCGCCAAAACAACCGCCTCCCCGCTCATCCGACGCTCCCACGTTTTGAGACGTGGCCGGCATGGGCGCGTTTGGAACGGTTCGCAATTCGGGAGTCTGCGACTCAGCCTTCGCGCCCTACGAAGGCTGGTTGAACGTTTGATGCTGTCAGGAAGACGGCAGGCCCGGTCTTCTCCATCCGGACTTTCGTGATTTGAAATGACTTCGGCTGGCTCCCCTCTCAATAGCCATAGCCACGCCCGTCACAGCCGCAGCTGCAATAATCCGCGCAGCAGTGTTCTACCGGAACGGCGGCTCGTCGAAGCTGCGCAATTTGCGCGAATGCAGACCGTGCCGATCGGCCCGCAACGCGTCCAGGGCGGCGAGGCCCACCCGGAGATGCTCGGAGACAGCGCGGTCGCAGAACGCGTTGGCGGCGCCCGGCAGCTTGATCTCACCGTGCAGCGGCTTGTCGGAGACGCAGAGCAACGCCCCGTAGGGCACGCGCAGGCGAAACCCCTGAGCTGCCACGGTTCCACTTTCCATATCCACCGCAATGGCGCGTGACTGGTTGATGCGGCGCCGCTCCTGGCTGAATCGCAACTCCCAGTTGCGGTCGTCGTAGGTGACCACCGTGCCGGTACGCAGACGGCGCTTAAGCGCCTCGGCATGCTCGCCGGTCACCGAGGCGGCGGCGCTCTGAAGCGCGACTTGTACTTCGGCCAGCGCGGGTACCGGAACGTCCGGCGGAACAAGCTCGTCTAGAATCCGATCCCGTCGGAGATAGGCGTGCGCGAGCACGTAGTCGCCGATGGCCTGCGACTGTCGCAGGCCGCCGCAATGGCCGACCATCAGCCAGCAATCCGGGCGGAGCACCGCGAGATGGTCGGTGATGGTCTTCGCGTTGGAGGGGCCGACACCGATATTGACCAAACTTGTGCCCTGCATGGTGCCGTCGGCGCCTCGCGCCACGAGGTGATAGGCCGGCATCTGATGCCGGTGCCAGGGCGAGGCGGCAATCACCGCTGCGGGATCGGCCGTGGCGGCCTCCGCCCGGCTCACCGACACACCGCCGGGCAAGACCAGCCGCTCGAAACCCTCCGCGCCCGAAGCGAGGCGCTCCAGCCCGTGTCGGACGAACTGGTCGACGTAGCGATGGTAGTTGGTCAGCAGGATCCACGGCTGGACATCGCGCCAGTCGCACCCCGTGTAATGGACTAGGCGGCGCAGGGAGTAATCGACCCGCACCGCGTCGAACAGCGCCAGCGGCAGTGGTTCACCGTCGATGAGGTCGAACGTGCCGTCGGCGATCTCGTCGCCCACGAGCGAAAGCAGCGGCACGGGGAAGTAGGTCGCCAGTTCAGCGCCGTCCACGGCGCGGCCGCCGGCATCGAGTCCCGCCTCCAAGACATAGGGGTAGGGGATCTCCTGCGCGCTCAAGCCGACTTCGATCTCGACGCCGTAATCGTCGATCAGCGGCTGCAGCTGCCGGGTCAGGTAATCGCGGAAGAACGCCGGGTGCGTGACCGTGGTCGCGTAGGTCCCAGCGGACTGGAGCTTGGCGGTGGCGCGGCGCACCCGGGGCAGCGGGCCTGTGGCGCGATAGGTGATTCGCAATTCGGGATAGCGGAAGGCGAGGCGTTCGGTGGCGTCCGGGGGCGGGCCGCCTGCGAGATAGCGCTCGAGTGACTGCCGGAGGGCACCGGCCGCGCCGTCGTAGAGTTCGGCCAGCCGGTCGACCGCGCCGCCCACATCGGCGACGGCCTGCATCGGCCGCAGTTCCCGTTCGCTCATAAACCCTCCCGTCCCAGGCTTGCCTTTACACCGCCCAGACCGGACGCGCGACCCGGGCTTGCGGCCGGACGGCGGTTGTCCGACAACCCGGCGCAGGCAAGGCGAGGATGCATGGGCACGGATGAGTTCGGAATTCGTCCGGGCGAAGAGATGGCGGCACTCCCCGCCGAATTCGACGCCGGCCTCCACTTCATCGGCCGGTTGCGCACCCCCTGGCGGACGCGGCAGGACTGCCCGAAGAATGGCCTCCAGACCGACGCAGTCTGCACCGTCGACGTCGATCCCGCCTACGCCCCCGGCCTGCTCACCATCACAGGCTGCACCCACCTGATCCTGCTCTATTGGATGGAGCACGCAACCCGCGGCCTGGTGGTGCAGCAGCCACGCCACGCAGCTGGACCGCGCGGGACCTTCGCGTTGCGCTCCCCTGCCCGACCCAACCCGATCGCCCTCTCGGTGGTCGAACTGATCGCCCGGGAGAGCGATACGCTGCGTGTCCGCGGCCTCGATTGCCTCGACGGCACGCCGCTCCTCGATATCAAGCCCTATTACGCCTCGACGGATTCCCGGCCCGAGGCGCAGGTCGATCGCGCTGGCGCCGACACGTGACGCGGTACGTCCTTGCGGGCCTCCTCGGAGCAGTCTTGGTGGCGCTCGGCGCCCTTGCCGGATGGTCCCTGCACAAGCCGGCCGCCGATGCGCGGGCGTACGCGGTGATGCGAGGCATCGCCGTCCAGGTCAGCCTGGACGAGGCGCCCCCCACTTACGTGTTCTGGGGCGGCGATTCCCAGGTGGAGCTTCAGCCCGGAGGCCAGCGGCCCTGCGGTCTGGATTTCGTCAACGGCGGCTTCAGCGGCGCCACCGCCGCAGCCTACCTGGATCACCTCTCCGGCCTGACATTCCGACACAAGCCCAAGGTCGCCGCGCTGACGATCGGCACCAACGACATCCTGCTGAAGAACAAGCCGCGCTCCGCCGAGGCGGCCGGGCGGTTCGAGGCGACTGCGGAAGCGATCGTGAGGCATCTCCAGGCTTTGAGTTCGCGGGTCGTGGTGACCGCCCTGCCCCCGATCGGCCGAGAGAGCGGTCGCTTCCTCGACGCGGCTGCGGTGCCGGAATACTCCCAACGCCTGCGCACTTTGTGCACCCGCCTCGGCTGCACGTTCACGGATCCGTTCGCGTCGCTGCGCGACGGCGAGAGCGGCTACGCCAAGCCCGGCACGCTGCGGGACGGCCTGCACCTCGCGGCCTACCGGCCCGCCATGGCGGCCCTGGAGCCGGTCCTGTGCGCGCCCTGAGCCATGCCCGCGCAGGGTGCGTCGTACCGGGCCCGCGGCGCAATCGCCTGCGCCGGCCTGCCGGACGCGTCTGCACCTCTGACGCAGCCTCCGCGCCTACGGATCTTCCCCGCCAACGTCGTGGCGAGCGCAGCGAAGCGATGACGGCGAGCAGCAGCGACATTCGATGAGCGATCCAGCGTGCTCGACGTCTACCTGACCGGCCTGTCCGTCAGCGGCGGCCTGATCCTCGCTATCGGAGCTCAGAACGCGTTCGTGCTGCGACAGGGCTTGCGCGGTGAGCATGTGGCGCTCGTCTGCGCGACCTGCGCGGCCTCCGACGCGCTTCTGATCTTGGTGGGCATTGCCAGCTTCAGGAGCATGGTCGTCCTCGCCCCCTGGCTGCGGCCCATGATGCGGTATGCCGGCGCGGCCTTCTTGATCTGGTACGGGGCGCGCAGCCTGCGGTCGGCCTTCGCCGCCACCACGGCGCTGCAGCCCGCGCCTGGATCCGCCGCCGGGCTTCGACGGACCCTGGCAACGTGCCTGGCGCTGACATGGCTCAACCCCCACGTCTATCTCGACACGCTCCTGCTGATCGGCTCGATCTCGACGCGCTTTCCGGGGCGAGAAGCGGCCTTTGCGGCCGGTGCGGTGACCGCTTCGGTCGCGTTCTTCTTCTCGCTCGGCTACGGAGCCGCGATCCTCCGCCCCCTGTTTGCAAAGCCGGCGGCTTGGCGTGTGCTCGAAGGTGTGATCGCACTGACGATGTGGGCCATCGCGGCCCAGCTGCTGAGCGGGCGGTGACGCCGCAATGGCGATTCCCTCAAGCACCGATTGAGCCCATTTGCAGTATCGGGCCCGGCAGGCACCATGACCATTCAGATGGTGACCGAAGATGTCGCCGATCTCGTCCGCTCAATGCGTGACGGCGACTGCTACAGATCTTCTATCTCTCCACGGCGTTTATTGCCGACGCACTATCAAGCGAACGGCTGACGCCGCGGGTGCGGGACTAGGTTGCGGAATAAGATCCCGCGCAACTCCTGATCAGCGACAGGACCGTCACAGAACTATCCCCGGCTCTGGCCATCAAGATCCGGACAGAACAGATGGACTTGCACAGCGCGCGGCAGCGCTTGCCGTGTTCAATAAGCTGGTTGCCGAAAGCTTCACCATACTCGGCGTGACCCGCTGCCATATCCGAACGGCGGCGAAACCCTCCACCTCACCCTCGCGTCGGAGCATGGCGCAACGGTGCATACGCTCGATCGACGTCCGGCCGCGGCCGGCTTGGACCTCGGCGTCCCGCCCCCCCTTGGATCAATCCATCACCCGCGTCGCGTGTCGGTTCCGGGTCGGAATTCAAGCCAACGACCCGATGGTCCCGGCAGGATCACACGCGCCCGTCATTCCCACTCGATCGTGCCGGGCGGCTTCGAGGTGATGTCGTAGGTGACCCGGTTGATGCCCTTGACCTCGTTGATGATCCGGGTCGCGACCCGGCCCAGGAAGGCCATGTCGAACGGGTAGAAATCGGCGGTCATGCCGTCCACCGAGGTGACGGCGCGGAGCGCGCAGACGTGGTCGTAGGTGCGGCCATCGCCCATCACGCCCACCGTCTTGACCGGCAGGATCACCGCGAAGGCCTGCCAGATCGTGTCGTAGAGGCCGGCCTGGCGGATCTCGTCGAGATAGATCGCATCCGCCTTGCGCAAGGCTTCGAGCTTCTCCGGTGTAATCGTGCCGGGGCAGCGGATCGCGAGGCCCGGACCTGGGAACGGATGGCGGCCGACGAAGGCGTCCGGCAGACCGAGTTCCTTGCCGAGCACCCGGACTTCGTCCTTGAACAGCTCGCGCAACGGCTCCACGAGCTTCATGTTCATGCGCTCGGGCAAGCCGCCGACATTGTGGTGGCTCTTGATCGTCACCGACGGGCCGCCGGTGAACGAGACGCTCTCGATCACGTCAGGGTAGAGCGTGCCCTGCGCCAGGAACTTCGCCCCGCCGATCTTCTTGGACTCCGCCTCGAACACGTCGATGAACAGGCGGCCGATGGTCTTTCGTTTGACCTCCGGGTCGCTGACGCCCTCGAGCGCCGAGAGGAACATCCCGCTCGCCTCCACGTGGACCAGCGGGATATTATAATGGTCTCGGAACAGGGCCACGACCTGCTCGGCCTCGCCGAGGCGCAGCAGCCCGTGATCGACGAACACGCAGGTGAGCTGGTCGCCGATCGCCTCGTGGATCAGCACCGCCGCAACCGCCGAGTCGACGCCACCCGACAGGCCGCAGATCACGCGCTCTGAGCCGACCTGCTCGCGGATCTTGGCGATCGCCTCCTCACGGTAGGCACCCATCGTCCAATCGCCGGAGCAGCCGGCGATGTCGCGCACGAAATTGCGGATCAACAGGGCGCCGTGCGGGGTGTGGGCGACCTCGGGGTGGAACTGCACTGCGTAATAGTTGCGCGCTTCGTCCGCCACGGCCGCGAACGGCGCGTTCTTGGAGATGGCGACGGTGGAGAAGCCGTCCGGCAGCTTCGTGACCCGGTCGCCGTGACTCATCCAGACTGGATATTTCTCGCCCTTGTGCCAGACGCCGTTGAACAGCGGGCAATCGGCCAGGATCTCGACCTCGGCCCGGCCGAACTCGGCATGGTGGCCACCCTCGACTGCGCCACCGAGCTGGGCCGCCATGGTCTGCTGGCCGTAGCAGATGCCGAAGACCGGCACGCCCGAAGCGAACACCGCTTGCGGCGCCCGAGGGCTCGCCTCGACGGTCACCGATTCTGGGCCGCCGGAGAGGATCACGCCCTTCGGCTTCTGCTCGCGGAACGCGGCCTCGGCCTTTGTGAAGGGAACGATCTCGCAATAGACCCCCTCCTCCCGCACCCGTCGGGCGATGAGCTGGGTCACCTGAGAGCCGAAATCGACGATCAGGATCTTGTCGTGGTCGGTGTTCATCGCGGGCGATTATCCGAAGGCCGGGGCGCACGCAACGCATGCGCCCGTCTCAGGCTGGGGATCGCCGCGCAAGGCTTGCGCCAGACGCGGGTGCCGTCAGTCGAAGTTGCGGACCTTGGCCGAGCCGCCGAGGCTGATCGCGGGCTTGGCCGGTGCGCCGGCGAGGCTGACCTTCTTCTGGCCTGGCAGGGTCTTGGCGCGCAGCTCCGGCGCGGCCGTCGGCACCGGCTTCGCCGGCTTGAGATGCGCTTGGCCGTGGATCACCGAACCGATCTCGCCGGCGACCCGGATGAGGTCCTCCCGATCGCAGGAGCGAGCGACCTTAAGGCCGAGCTTGTGCATGTGGCTCTTGCCGTAGAGGTAGGCGGCGAGCTGCGCGCGCTTCAGCGGCGGAATTTTCTCGAGGATCAACGGCAGGTCGAAATCATCGGCCCGGTAGACCTCGCCCAGAAACTCGAGGCTCACGGGGCAATCGACTTCGGGCTCGGCGCCGCTGGTCGGATGCGATTGCGTCATGGTTGCCTCTCGGGAAGCGATGGATCGGAAGCTGGCCCGGATGCCCCGGAGCCGGGGTCGGTTTCAAGCCCTTCCGGCACAGTCAGGTCCGCAATCCTGGCCTGCACCGAAACCGGGGTTACAGGCGGCACAATTTCGGCCGCTGGTTTCCAAGCTTCGAGGCAGCCGATGCAAACGGACTCGATCACCGCGCGGGCATGGGCTTGCCGACGGGCCCACAAAGCCTCCCGCGCGACACGATCGCCTTGAGCGTCGGCCGGATCCGGATGAAGAGCGGCTCTTCCGCCTGGGCCGCAACCGGTGCCGCAGCCAGTAGGGCAAGCAGCACCAGGGTGCAGAATGCCATTGCCGGAACAGACAGAGCCGCGCGTGTCATGCCGTCACGTCCCTCCGGCGGAGCTGATCCGGAGACCTCGCGCGTCATGGTAAACCGCCGCTTAACGCGACGCGAGCGGTTCCGCTGCCGACGCGGCGGCGTCCGCATCCAGCGAAGCCCGGCGGCGGTCCTGGGCGCGGCCGAGCCAGAGGCTATTGAGCAGCCACACCATGGAGAGCGGTACCGCCGCCCCCGCGATGCCGATGCTGCCGAAGCCGAGTCCCTGGATCCCGGTGAACGACCACGCCCCGACCTGATCGCCAAGGCGGTACACCACTGTGTCGATGAAGCTCTTGGCCTTGTAGCGGTCCTCCCGAGGGACCACGGTGAACAGCACCTCTCGGATCGGCCGAGCGATGGCGAAATTTCCGGCCCGGCGCAGGACCTGAAACGCCACGATCACCCCGATGGTCGGCGAGACTGCGAGCGCCGCGAAGCCCAGCACGCTGAACGCCGGCAGCAGCGCCAGCGTGAACCCGACGCCGAGGCGCTTGACGATCCGTCCGGTCAGGAACAGCTGCACGCCGAGCGTCAGCACATTCACGGCGAGATCGACGCTGGCGAAGAACGCGGTCTGGGCGCCCCGGTCCGGGAAGCTGCGTTTGGCGATGCCGGCCTGCTCGAAATACAGGAAGGTCGAGGTCACCGAGAACAGCAGCAGGAACAGCGAGATGTTGAGCAGGTAGGGCGAGGCCAGGGTGCGGGTGACGCCGGCCAGCACGCCACCGCCGATGGTGCGGTCCTGGCCGTCGTTGGCGGTCTCGCCGCTGCCAGGCACCGCGTGAAGCCGCGCCGAGAGGGCGGCGAGCCCGCGCATGCAGAACACGGCGGCTTCCAGGAGCACCACCGCGCAGAGCATCAGGCCCCAGGTCGGCACGTTCTTGGCAAGGATCGCGGTGGTGGCCGAGCCCGTGATGGCCCCCACGGTCGCCCCGGCCGCGATGAAGCCGAACAGACGCTTGCCCTGCTCGTTGGAGAACACGTCGACGATGGTGGCCCAGAAGATCGAGACCACGAACAGGTTGAAGATCGACAGCCAGACGAAGAACACCCGCCCGATCCAGATCCCCCAATCTTGCGGCGCCAGGTACAGGGTCAGCGCGAAGGCCAGGATGTTGGCGGCGAAGAACCGATAGGTGATCGGCACGAACCGTGCCCGAGGCATGCGCTTCACCAGATAGGCGAAGGGCAGGTTGAGAGCGAGCATGCCGACGAGCGTCGCGGTGAAGAGCCAGGGCAGGTTCTCGATGCCCCCGGCCACGCCCATCTGGTCGCGGATCGGCCGCAGCACGTAATAGGCGGCCAGGATCGAGAAGATGTAGGCCCAGGACCAGGCGAGGGCTTGGCCCTCGCCGGGGCGAATGTCGATCAGGCGCGCGAGCGGGCCGCGGGCAGCGATGGTCTCAGCCACGCGCCCCTTACTTCCCGAGCCCGAGCTTCTCGCGCAGCTCCGGCGCGGTCGCCTCGTGGCCGAAGCCGGACGACCCCATGGCGAACTTGTCGGCATCCTTCAGCGGACCGACCACCACCGGGTCGAACCCGGCATCGCGGACCAGGCCCTCGGCCACTTTCACGGCCGCGGCATCGTCGCCCGCGATCGGGATCGCCATACGACCGCCCGGCCGATCCTTGCCGCCGTCGGCGCCCGCCTTGGCGAAGACCTTGTAGTTGGCCGCGCTGAACGCCCGGACCAGCTTCGCACCCGGGAAATACTTGGCCGAGGTCGCCCCGATCCCGTTCGCCTGAACCTCGTCATAGAGCGCGCCGTCCCGCTTCTGCGTGGCGTTGCCTGCATCGAGCACGACCTTGCCGGTCAGAGACGCACCCAAATCTTTCGAAAGCTCGGGATAGGCCTTGTAGGGCACCGCGACGAACACCGCGTCGCCGAACTTGACCGCCTCCTCGGGCGTCCCGGCCTTGGCCTTCGGTCCAAGCTCCGCGATCATCGGCGCCAGGGTCTCCGGATGCCGCGAGGCGAACATCACCTCGTGGCCGTCCTTGACCCAGAGGGTCCCGATCGTCCCGCCGATATTGCCGGCGCCGATCACCCCGATCCGAATCTTCTTGGGACCGTCCTGCGCCACGGCTGACAGCGCGGACGCTGTCAGGAGCCCAGCGGCGAGAGCCAGCGCAACGCGCCGTGTGGTGCGATCAAACCGCATCGATGAATGTCTCCATCTGCTTGCGCTGGGCCGGGTCCGGGAGCGTGCCCCGGGCGGCGGCAAGATTGTCCTCGACATAGGCCACCTTGGCCATACCGGGGATCGGGCACGTCACGGCCGGGTGGCCGAGCACGTATTTCAGAAAGAATTGCGGCCAGCTGCTGCAGCCGAGATCCTTTGCCACCGGCGGTAGCTCTTTGCCCTGGACGGCCTTGAACAGACGGTCGCGGCCGAAGGGAACGTTGGTCATCACAGCCACGTCTCTCTCGGCTGCGAGCGGCAGCACCCGCTCGGCAGCGGCCCGGTTGT
This sequence comes from Methylobacterium sp. J-001, assembly GCF_022829565.1. Taxonomy (NCBI): domain Bacteria; kingdom Pseudomonadati; phylum Pseudomonadota; class Alphaproteobacteria; order Hyphomicrobiales; family Methylobacteriaceae; genus Methylobacterium; species Methylobacterium sp. J-001. Next base: position 23,703 of record NZ_JAKSYN010000197.1, on the reverse strand, counting down.
CGATGGCGTAGTTCACCTGGATGAAGTCCAGCCTCTCCCGCTTGATCACAGCCTCCAAGGCGTCGAGCTGGCCGTCCCGCCAGACCGTAACGCCCACATAGCGGATCCGCTTGGCCGCTTTCAGATCGCGCAGCACCGCCAGATTCGCGTCCACGTCGATCAGGTTGTGGACGGCCACGAGGTCGAGCCTGTCGACCTTCATCCGCGTGAGAGAGCGTTCGAACTCGGCGAGCGTCGCGTCGCGGCCCTGCGTATCGACTTTGCTGGCCAGAAAGACCTTCTGGCGCAACCCCGGCTCGGCCAGAATCAGGCCGAGCACGTCCTCGGCGGTGCCGTAGCTCGGCGCGGTGTCGATCACCGAGCCGCCGAGGGACACGAAGGTCTGCACCGCCGCCTTCAGGGGTGCCACAGCGTCGGGATTGGGCTCGACCTCGTAGCGCCTTGAGGTGCCGATCCCGATCGCCGGCAGCATTTCCCCGGTGGATGGAATTGGCCGCTGGATCAGCGGTTCAGCCGCCCAGGACAGACGCCCAGCGAGCGGCGCGAGGGCGGAAGCCGCGAGCACGGCACGACGGGATACGGGCATGGCCGGCCTCCGGCGGTGTCAGGACACCATCAGAAGATAGGGCGGTGATCGGCGAAAGTGTATTCGTTATTCTCACGCCTGCGCGAGCACCGTGGATCGTCAGAGAATGCTGTGCGTCAACTCGTTCTGAGCGGAGGATCAGTGTCTGTCGGCGCGGCATGCGGCGAGGGAGATCGCGCAGTGAGACCGGTATCGGTCCGGCAGCGGCCCTAGCAGAAAGCGCAATACCACTCCGTCCTGCTTGATGTTCTAGTCCTCTTCGGGCGGATCTTCGAACTCGGCACCCTCCGTATCCGGCGCGATACGGAACCGGTACTCATCGATGGCCAGGAATGCCTTGTGCACCGTCTGCGGATCGAGGCCGTCGCGGACCACGATCGTCTGGAAATCGATGAACAGGCGGGCAATTCGCGCCTCCTCCGATAAGCTGGCCAATGCCGAGGAACTCGCTCCGGCGCGCATCACGTAGCTTTTCGACACGCTGGCCTCGTCGGGCACCGGCAGCACCACGATCTGCCCGGCCGTCTCAGGTCTTAGCTCCGCCCATCGGGCGGGCGTCCACGCAATGATGGCTTCGATCTGCTTCATCGGCACCTCCAGCCGCTCGGGGTATTCCGATAAGCAGCATTTGCCGAAGGGGTCACCGGGTAGCAGGTGAAATTGTTGCGGCATGTCGGCCATGCCAGGGGCCGCATCGGCATCCGCCGCGCAGCACGAGTGCGGCTCGAAGGTGTGCTCTTAAGCATAGGTTGGCGGCGCTGGCGTCCTCGGGGGCTTGATCGATGGAACCGAGCTGAGGGTGATGCCAGGCAAAGGCAGGCCTGAAGCGTTTCGATAGGTCGGTCTGCAGCATGACCGCGTAGGCGGCAGTCCGTCGTCCGCGCTACGGAAAAGGACGGTTGTGGCGACCATCACACAGCGACGTCGGCGACCACACAGATCTGTGGTCATCCAGCTTTATTCGGCGGGTAGCTCACACGGCAGCCGACATTGCACTGCACCTGTGATCCCTCACTGGAGCAGGATAGCTCATTCGTGGCCAGATAATTCCAGTGTCACAGACCCGCGCGATACAGACACGCAGAGGCCGTCTGAGAACAGCATCATAGAGATCGAGCGCAACGCCGATCTCGGGGCGGCTCGACGGCGGTGATCGGGATGTTCAGACGTTGATGGCTCCCCGAGCAGGACTCGAACCTGCGACAAGGCGATTAACAGTCGCCTGCTCTACCAACTGAGCTATCGGGGATCACGAGCGGGTCTCTACACACCAGGTTTCTGGGACGCAAGCCCCCGAATGGCGCGATCGACCCACTTTGTGAGAGCCCCCCTCTGTAAGCCACCCCGATTGGGTAGTTTGCTGGCGTCTAAGCGATGTCGGTGTTGCTGATATGCAACGCAGGATCTAGGCTGCGGAGAGCCGACACGGTCAGAAGAGGTCTGACGCGCCGATTCGGGTCCGACTGCGCTGAGTCATCTCGCCGTCATAGGGGGCGCTTAAGGCTCGGCTCGTCGTCGGCGTCGCGAAATGCGGTGCCGTCGAAGAGCCGATTGGCGTCAGTTTCGATTCGAAGGGTCTGCCGCCCGTGTCCGTCATCCATGGCGCGGTCCCCGAACGACCTGACACGGCCAATCGGGTTGATCGGTCCCCTTCGTGGGAACTGCTGATCACCTGGACCTAGTTGCCCTACCTCGAGAGGCTTGATGATGACGCGGGATACCAGCGGGCACCGTAGGGTGTCCCCGTTCGACCGCGGGAGCCGCATGCCCGACTATATCGGCCTGTCGTTGATCGCGTTCCTGATCGTCGGCTTCGCGATGCGCGTAATCCTTGCACAGGCTACTTGATCCGCCTCGATCGCGGAATGCGTGGCACGCTCACCCTTTGAAGATATGAACTTCCCGGCGGGACGTTGCGATAAGACAAATTTGTCGCCGTTAAATTTGAAATCGAGGCATTCCGATCGTCGTTATGTTCGTCGGTAAAGCTAGAAAACCAGAATTACAGATGGCGCGTTTTTGCCGGATATATCAAAATTCTGATCAAATCTCGCCGCGAGTGCACTCAATCTTTCGACCCTAACGGAATCTGGTTCCCTCCACATGCGTATTTCTCTCGGCTTCAAGCTGGCGGCGGTCGTTGGCCTGTTAGGCTTCGTCGCGGTCGGCATCTCAGCCTTTGCCGTCCGACAATCGCTGTGGGAGCAGGAGCGTGCCGCCGCGACGGACAAGATCTGGAATGCCGGTCTCCAAGCCGGTGCCCTTGGCCAGGCGATCGAGCACGCGGTTGTGCAGGCCACAGCGCTCTACACCGCCGAGGACACCACGGCGGCGCGTACCCGGCTGTCGGCGCTCCACGATGCACTGACCGCCGTCGAGCAAGTTCGGGGGCCATTCCTGGAGGCGATGGAGGACCAGCTGCCGCCGGATCGGCGTCTTCGATTCGACCTCTTCGTGAAGGAGTTCATCGCCTACCAGAACGACACGGCCGAGCTCGGTCTGACCATCTCGCCGAAGGCTGCCCTGATCCAGGCCACCGACGAGGCGACAGTGAAGAACCGTGAGCACATGATCGCGGAGATCGGCCTGCTGGGCCGCGAGGTTCTGGCCCGCCTCAATCAGCGGCGTGCAGCCGATGCCGCGGATCGCCGCCAGGCCCAATGGGCGCTCATTGCGGTGCCGGCCGTGGCGCTCGCCTTCGGGCTGCTGGCGGCGATCTGGATCATCCTCACGCAAGTCCGGCGACCGCTCGACCGTCTCAAGAGCAACATGACGGCACTGGCTTCCAACGATCTTGGCCGGACAATTCCATTCACCCATCGTCGCGACGAGATCGGCGAAATGGCGGGCTCGATCGCGGCCTTTCAGGCAGCGCTGATCGAGAAGGGGCGCCTCGACGCCGAAGCGCAGGCTCGCCGCGACCGCGATCGCATCCGGGCCGAGCAGCTTGCCGACGCGACCAAGGCCTTCGAGAGCGAGACGCATCGCGCGGTGACGGATCTCGCCGGCTCCGCCGAATCCATGCAGGACGCCGCTGCGACACTCACCGGGACGGCCAGTGACATGGTGGCCCGGGCTTCCGTCGTGGCAGGTGCTTCGAGCCAAACCGCCGACATCGTCGACAGCGTCGCCAGCGCAGCCGAGGAGTTCGCAGCCTCCGCCCGGGAGATCGAGGGGCGCGTCCGGCACACAAGCGAGATCGCTGCGACAGCCCTCGACGATACGAAGCAGCTGGAATTCACCGTCTCGAGCCTGTCGCAAGCAGCCGCCGAGATCGACGCCGTGGTCACTTTGATCCGCACGGTGGCGGAGCAGACCAACCTGCTGGCCCTCAATGCCACCATCGAGGCCGCGCGGGCCGGGGTCGCGGGGCGCGGTTTCGCCGTGGTCGCGGCGGAGGTGAAGGCGTTAGCGAGCCAAACGGCTCTCGCCACCGATCGCATCACCGGGCAAGTCGGTTCGATCCAGGGAGCTGCCTCCAACACGGTCGACGCGATCAACTCGATCGGCGAGACCATCGCCCGGATGAGCCTCATCGCGTCCGAGGTCGCCCAGGCGGCGCATCAGCAGGGCGCCGCGAGCCAGGAGATCGCTCGCGCCATCGCGGATGCGGCGGCGGATTCCCACAAGGTCTCTGAGAGTGTCGGAGGCGTGCGGGCCGCTGCAACTTCCAATGAGGCGCAGGCCGAGCAGGTGCGGGGCAGCGCGTCCCGGGTCAGTGCTGGGACGCGGACCCTGCAGCAAGCGATCGAGACCTTTCTGGGCCAGGTGCACGCCGCCTGAGCGAACACCGCGCACCGTTGCTGGTTTCGCCCCACCCTGGTCCCAAGCGAACGAAGCTTCGGCGCGATCCGTCAGGTCGCGTAGGCCAAACGCCCGCGTCGGTCGCCGTCACTGTGGCGGCAGCCTATGAGACTGCTGGCGTCGTCAACGCTGCCAGCACCGACGAAAACCTGTTGGTCGCGGCTCCAGGGATTTATCGCCCGGTCCCCACGTAAGGGAGGTCGTCTCAACGGCACCTTCCGACGCAAAGGGGTTGGTGGCACCGGTGGTGACCCCGTCGCAAGTCGCCGATGAGGCTCAGACCGTGATCGGGCTGATCCGTGCGGTAGCGTCGCAGACGAAGATGCTCGCCTTATCAGAGACAATCGAGGCGGTGCGAGCCGTGGTGGCAGCCGAGGTGAAGGGTTTGGCGGCCCAGATGGCGCTTAGGATGGACTGCGTTGCGTCACAGCAGAGCGACCCAGGCGACCGCCTCCGACACAATCGAGTGGCATGTCCGGAAAAGCGCCTTACCGGTGAAATTCGGCACAGACAGCCCGCGTCGGGCGATCGTTAAGACGACTGTCCTGAGCCGTTGCTGTGCATGCAGCCAGACATTCTCAGGCCGCGCCACCTCCGGACATCGCGCCACAAGTCACGTTCAGCGGATAGGAACGACGCTCTGATAAAGAAGGAAACGGTGGAGGCCTCGCCCGGAATCGAACCGGGGTGCAAGGATTTGCAGTCCTCTGCGTAACCACTCCGCCACGAGGCCCCTCGTCGCGACGCCGCGGCGTCGCCCATGGAGCCTGGCGGCCGGCTCCGGGTGGGCGTCTCTAGCAGAGGTCGGTGGCGGCAGGCAACGGCTGTGATGCGGCTTCTGCGCGAGAATATGCTGCTGGGTGGAGCGGCGCTCTCAGCCGGTACGGCACAGACGGCATCAGCTCTGCCAGACCCGAGGCATCGGCCGATCACGATAGCTGGCTAGCACGCGTGCGATGAGGCTGCGCAGGGGGCCGACCGCATCCGACAGGGCGCGGATAACGAGATGACCGTTCCAGGCGCTCACGGCCACCTCGATCGCCGGCACGGCGGCCTCTTTCAGGAGGGCCCGGGCTTCCTCCAAGCGAGCCTCGGCGCCTTCCGAAACGTCGAGCAGAATCGCGCACGCCCGGGCGCCGCCGCCGACCGCCGACCGCGCGAGCAGATCGGAGATCGAGCCGTCCAGGCAAAGGCTATCGGCGTAGACGAGCCGGCCGGCCCGGCGCACGCGCCAGGCATCCGCGAACAGCCCCGCGGTGATCCGCTCCCCCCTGGCGGCACGGCCGAAGGCAACGATCTCGACGGCAAGCAGGGCGGCGCCGTCCGCAAGGTCGGCTTCAAAACGTCGTCGCACCCGGGCGCGGTCGAACAGGATTGTTTCCTGCGGCAGCCATGCAAGCCGAGCCCCCTTTGCCAAGACGACGCGATTCTCGATCCGGCTTACAGGCCCGTCCGAGCGGTAGATTTTCTCCGCCGCCGTGGTGGTAAGCACCACGTCAGCACCTGGTTCGAGATCCATTGCAATCGTGAAAGTATCGCCGCACGCAACTCCTCCAGCGGTGTTGACGAGGACCGCCTCCAGCCCCCCCTCCCCACGGGGAAAGCGCAGACGCGACGGACCGGATTCGGCGAGATCGAGGATCCGGGTACAACCGGTGCCGCCGAACAGCCCAGCGCGGAGATGAACACGACCCTCCGAGCGCTGCCGGAGTGACGCCTCAGACGGACCTGAAGCATCGCGAGAGCCAGCCAGTATCATCGGCGGCCGGCTTGGTCGGGCGACACCGCTTCGATCGCGAGCGTTGGCCGGTCTAGGATGCGTCGACCGAAGAGGCTCGCCACCAGCTCGACCAACACCCGGGCACTGCGTCCGCGATCGTCGAGGAACGGGTTTAGTTCGACTACGTCAAGCGACCGGACGAGGCCGGAATCATGTAGCATCTCCATGATGAGATGCGCTTCGCGGAAGGTCGCGCCGCCCGGGACGGTGGTTCCGACACCAGGCGCGATCGATGGGTCGAGGAAATCCACATCAAGGCTGACATGCAGATGGGCGCCGTCCCGCGCGACGCGGTCAAGCACCCGCCGCAGGGGCGCGACGACGCCGAATTCATCGATGGTCCGCATATCGGTGACGCCGACCCGGCGGGCTGTAACCAGGGCACGCTCGCCGGCATCAATCGAGCGCAGTCCGAAGAGATGGACGTCCTCCGGCGGCAGCGGGGCTGGCACCGGATCGGCGAACAGGCTCGGGAAGCCCGGCTCCCCGCAGAGCGCTGCGAGCGGCATGCCGTGGACATTGCCCGAAGGTGAGGTGTCGGGAGTGTTGAAGTCGGCATGCGCGTCGAGCCAGAGCACGAACAGCGGGCGGCCTTCGCGCGCGCAATGGCGCATTGCCCCGTCCACAGAGCCGAGTGACAGGCTGTGGTCGCCGCCTGCGGCGAGCGGCACTGCCCCCGCCCCGAGAGCGGCCTCGACCGAACGCGACAGGGCGCGGGTCCAGGCCGCGACAGCCGGCAGTCCCCGCCCATCGGCCGGTCCGTCAGACACGACATCGCCGTGATCGACGACCGCGTGGCCGAGATCGGACAGGGTGCGGACGAGTCCCGCTGTGCGCAGGGCCGCCGGTCCCATCAACGCGCCGGGCTCGCTGGTGCCGACTTCGATCGGTGCCCCGATCAGCGCGATCCGGGACGCACCCTCTCCCCTCGCCTCGTTTGTCATCCGGGCCCCATTCCTCAGTAAAGGTGGTTCCGTCCAGCCGGAACTCTAAGCGGACTGATGGCGGCGGGCCACCAATCGGCGACCCCAATTTCCGGCAGCAAGCGCCGGACCAGGCCGCCACCGGTCGAGCAACGTCGCTGAGCGTAAGGGGCGCAGCGGCCGGCAATCCGATCGCCCGGGGTGAAGACAGAGCCGACTCTACGGTAGGCAATCCTCATCAAACACTGGTCTTCAAAGGCCACGTCCATCTTGGTCTGGAATTTCTCAAGTGGAATTGGTTCGCTGCATTCTCTATTACTTGAGAGGCCGCGAATGATCTTGAGTCCGGATAAATTGATCTCTGTGCTCGAAAATTCCTATCCTGGCCTGCGTTTACGGAATCTTCGTGGAGCTTCCCTAGAGTCCTGCCAGTTGCTGAGTTGGAAGACGTGTTAGGACTGCCATGGTGATGTTTTCGCGGCTGAGTTCGCGCCTGCCGGCGATGACGATCGGGTTGGCGCTGCTTAGCGCTACCGCGATGGGCGGCTTCAGCTGGTATTCGGCCAGGTCTGGTTTGATCGATGCGGCGAACGAGCGCCTGCAACTCGCCGCGGTCGCCCGCCGCGATGGGATCGAACTGGTGGCCGACCGGATGCAGGCCGACTTCCTCGCTGCGGCGGCGCATCCGCAGATCGTCTCGAACTTCCCGGATCTGATCGATAACCTCGACCCGGCCAAGCCGGATACGACTGCGGTGGTCGAAGCGTTCCAGGCGCCGCAGACCGTCGAGGCGCGGGTCGCCCTGGATGGGAGCGGCATGTACGGGCGCCGGCACGTCAAGGTCCAGGAAGTCGCGCGCAAGCTCGTCACCCAGGCCGGCTATGCCGATCTGCTGTTTCTCGATGACAATGGCCGCATCGTCTACACGACCACCAAGGGGGGGGACTTCGGCAAGTCGGTTGCAGATGATGGCTTGAAGGGTACTCCGCTCGCCCGCTTGGTCGAGCGCCTGAAATCCGCCGACCCGAGTGCGGTCCTGTTTGAGGACTTCGCCGCCTATCCGGTGGATGGCGTGCCGGCGGCCTTCATTGGCCGAGCTATGACCAAACGGGCGAACGTCGCCATGGGTACGGCACAGGCGTCGGAGCGGATCGGCTTCATCGCCATGCGGGTGACGCCGACGCTGTTCGATCAGGCGCTGTCCAAGCGGACCGGCCTCGGTGAGACCGGTCAGATCCTGGCCGCCGGTGCCGATGGGCGGCTGCGCAGCAACCCGCCGTTGAATACGGGCGTGAAGGCCGGCGACGGCGTAGCGCCCCTCGGAATCGAGGCGGACCGCCTGAAGGACGGCGGCAGCTTCGAATTCCCGTCGGCGGATGGCCCGCACATGGCCGCGGCCTCCTCGGTCAGCGTTCTCGGAGCGCCCTGGACCGTGGTGGCGGAGCAATCGCAGGCCGAGGCGATCGACGCCGTACGGGCACTCTCCCGCACGCTGGTCATGATCGGGCTCTGTGTCCTGGCTGGAACTGCGGTGCTCGGCCTGTTGCTGGCGCGCTCGATCGTGTCACCGCTCAGCGCTCTGACCCGCGCCCTCAAGGCGCTAGCCGCCCGCGAGGCGCTTACCGATGTTCCGGGCAGCCGGCGCCGAGATGAGATCGGCGACATCGCCCGCGCCGTAGTCACGATTCGCGACGTGTCTCTTGAAGAGGCAGCGCAGCAACTCCAGACCACGGAGGCAGCGCGGCTGCGCGAGGAGCAGGCCCGCCGTACCATGCTGCAGGGGCTGGCCGACGATTTCGAGCGGTCGGTCGGCGGTATCGTGCAGGGGCTGACACGGGGGGTCGAGGCCTTGCAAGGCGCGTCCGGCACCATGCGGATCGCCGTCGCCGGCACCTCTGAGCGGTCGACCAGCGTCGCCAGTGCCGCACGCCAGACCGCGGACAATGTCGATGCCGTCGCCGCGGCCGCAGAAGAGCTCGGTGCCACCGTGCAGGAGATCGGACGTCAGGTCGAGCAGGCGGCCGGGATGTCAGCCACCGCCGTCGATGAGGCCAAGCGGGCCGAGGGCACGATGGCGGATCTCGCCGCTGCTGCCACCCGCATCGGTGACGTGGTCGGCATGGTCTCGACCATCGCTGGTCAGACCAACCTGCTCGCGCTGAACGCCACGATCGAAGCAGCCCGTGCCGGCGAGGCGGGCCGCGGTTTTGCCGTGGTTGCGGCCGAGGTGAAGGAACTCGCGACCCAGACCAGTCGCGCTACGGAAGAGATCGGCCGGCAGGTTGCGTCGATCCAAGCAGTGACCGGCGGCGTCTCTGTGGCAATCCAGGGGATCGTCTCGCAGATCGAAGCCATGAACCACGTCTCCACCAGCATCTCGGCTGCTGTCGAAGAGCAGGGCGTCACCACGCAGGACATCGTTCGCAGCATGGGGCAGGCCTCGACCGGCACCAGCGGAATGACCTCCGACATCGCCGAGGTTGCCCGGGTCGCGAACGATGCCGGCCAGGCTGCCTCCTCGGTGGCGCAAGCCTCGGACGATCTTGCCGCCCAATCTGAGCAGCTTCGTGCCGAGGTGTCGCAGTTCCTGCAGAACGTCCGGGCGGCCTGACCCTGCTAGGAATTTCGCAACCCGGGCGGTCTCAGGCCGCCCGGGCGGGCAGCGGCGTCGGTTGAACCGTCCGGCCTGCGTAAGCCTGCGCGGCCAAGGGCAATTCGATCGCGGCGCAGAGGCCGCCTCCCTCGCTCCGGTTCTCCAGAATCAGCCGGCCGTTATGCGCTTCTACGATCGCCAGCACGATCGAGAGGCCGAGGCCGAAGCCGCTGGCCTCATTGAGGTTGCGGGCGCGGTCCCCGCGCACGAAGGGTTGCAGCATCGCGTCGCGCTCGGCGTCTGGAATGCCCGGCCCTTGATCGAGGATACAGATCCGGATGCCTCGCTCGGAGGCCTCCATGTGGACTTCGGCCCGGCCACCATATTTGACGGCATTGTCTACCAGGTTCGTGATCGCCCGCTGCAGTTCCTCTGGACGGCCTTGCACGAGGACATGACGGCTCCGCCCGACGCTCACCGCCGCGCCGACATCCGAGAAGTCGTCGCAGACCGTTTGAACGACAGAGGCTAGGTCCACGAGGCTGAAGCTACCGGCATCGCGGGTCTGCCCATCCCGCACGAAGGACAGAGCGGCTTCGACCAAGCCATTCATCTGGTCGAGGTCGCGCAGGGTGGCGGCGCGGGCGTGTTCGTCCTCAATAAATTCTGCCCTCAGGCGCAGGCGCGTGATCGGCGTGCGCAGATCGTGGCTGATGGCCGCCAGCATCTGAGTTCTGTCGTCGATCAGGCGACGGACGCGTGCCCGCATCCGGTCGAGCGCCCGGGAGACGGCGAGCACTTCCCGTGGGCCGGCCTCCGGCAGGGCGACATGGTCGTCTCTCGTGCCGAACGCTTCGGCGGCGCCGGCGAGCCGTGCCAGCGGCGCCGTCAACGCCCGGGTCGCCCAGACGCAGAGCAGCGCCAGGGTCAGGGCCATGAAGACGACGGTGAAGATCAGGGGACCCTGTCGGGGCGGATGCAACGGATCGTTCAGCAGCCATGCCTGGAGGTTGGCGCCCGCCGGCATGGCGATGCCGACATGGATCCGGTCGTCGGACCGCGCTTCGGCGGGATCGCTCACGGAGAGGTCGGTGATCGTGACCGGCCGACCGGCCCCGTTGCGCAGGCGGCGGATCACCGGCAAGTCCGGCGCCGGTTTGGCATCCGGCGGCACCGTTCCGTCCCAGGCCTCGATGCGGACCAGCGGCAGGCTTCGGCCGCTCGCCAGCAGCGCCGGCCGCGCGGCCGGATCTGCGGCGTCGAGGAGCCGCGCCAGCGTGCCGAGCCGGCTTGCCGCGACGCCGGGCAACTCGTCCGGGTTGGGCGGCTCGTGCAGGATCAGGAACGCCGCTGTAGCGACCATATGGGCCACCGCGATTCCGGCCACGACCAGGAGAGCGATCTGGCCCGCGATGCTCTGCGGGCGCAGTCGGGCGCGCAGGCGCTGAAACGCGGTCATGACCGGGTTACTTCGGGGGTGAACAGGTAGCCGCCCGAGCGGATCGTGCGGATGAATTCGGGGTTGCGCGTGTCCCGCTCGATCTTCTGGCGGATGCGCGAGATCAGCACGTCGATGCTGCGCTCGAACGGCCCGGCCGAGCGACCCTGGGTGAGGTCGAGGAGCTGGTCGCGCGACAGCACCCGCCCCGGCCGGAGGCAGAGTGCGTGGAGCAGATCGAATTCCGCCCCCGTGACAGCGATCCGGGCCCCCTCCGGCGATAGAACCTGGCGGAGCGATACGTCGAGCGTCCAGCCGGCGAAATGCAGGCGGCGGCGCTCGTCCGTATCCGGCGCCTCGGCGGCGACCCGGCGCAGGATCGCGCGGATCCGGGCCAGGAGTTCTCGCGGGTTGAACGGTTTGGCCAGGTAATCATCGGCGCCCAGCTCGAGCCCGAGGATGCGGTCGACCTCTTCGGATTTGGCGGTGAGCATCAGGATCGGGATCTGCGAGGAGGCGCGCAGCCGCCGGCACAGGCTTAGGCCGTCCTCGCCAGGAAGCATCAGGTCGAGCACGATCAGGTCGATCCGGGACTCGGCCAGCGCACGATCCATCTCCGCGCCATCGCCCGCCAGTGTCACGCGACACTCGTTGCCGCGCAGGTAACGGGCGACCAGGGCTGAGATCTCCCGGTCGTCCTCAACGACGAGGATGTGGGGTGTGGTGGGTGCGTTCATCGCGATAGAATCGGCGAGCGGATCAGCGAGCGTCATCAGGTTATTATGCGCCGAAGCAGCCGTTATTCGAAGATGCGAGCGGGAACCATTTTGTAAGCGCGTGTTTCCAGCACAGCCATACGTGTGGCGGCGACTGGATTGCGGGGAGACCATGACAAACACGGCAAAGCCGGATCCGATCGCTCCGAAACCTCCCGAACTCGCTTCTCCGTGGCACAACCCGGCCCGCGCCGCGCTCCAGGCCGAGGCGCGCAGGTTCGCCCGCGACACGGTACTGCCGCTCGCCGACGAGCTCGATCCGCAGAAGGCCGAGATGCCCCGGACGTTGATCAACGCCATGGCCGAGAAGGGCTGGTTCGGCATCACGATCCCGGAGGCACAGGGTGGCCTTGGCCTCGGGGTATTCGAATACTGCCTCGTCTCGGAAGAATTGGCCCGGGCCTGGTTGTCGGTCGGCAGCATCCTGGCCCGCGGTCAGGGCCTGGGCACCCAGACCCTCGACCCTGAGCGCCGGGCTACCCTGCTGCGACGCTCGGCCCGGGGGGCCTGGATCGGCTCGATCTCGCTGTCCGAACCCAATGCCGGGTCGGACCTCGCCGGCGTACAGACACGAGCGGTGCGTGACGGCGATGAGTGGGTGCTCACCGGCACCAAGCGCTGGGCCGGCTTCGCCAAGGGCGCCGACTTCATCGAGGTTCTGGCCCGCACCCGCGATCCGGAGCCCGGCGAGTCGCGCTCGACTGGCCTGGAACCATTCTTGGTCGTGAAGGGCCGCGACAGCTTTCCAGCCGGCATCACCGGCCGGGTGATCGACAAGATCGGCTATCACGGTTTCCAGACGTTTGAGCTCGTCTTCGACGGGGTGCGCGTGCCAGAGCGCGATCGACTCACCGGCCTCTACGGCGACCAAGGCGCCGATGCAGATTCCGGCGGCTTCGCATCGGTTCAGCGCGGGCTGAACATCGCTCGGGTCCACACAGCGGCCCGGGCCGTTGGCGTGGCGCGTGCGGCGGTGGAGGATACCCAGGCCTACCTGCAGGAGCGCGTCCAGTTCGGCCACCCGATCGGCGACTTTCAGGCCCTGCGCTTCGCGCTGGCCGACATGGCTGCCGACGTCGCCCAGGCGCGGGCGTTCTGGCATCAGGTGGCCCATTTGCTCGACCAGGGCGAGCCGGCCGAGAGCGAATCCGCCATGGTGAAGCTCCTGGCCACCGAGATGGCCGTGCGCGTCACCAACCAGGCGATGCAGCTCCACGGCGGCAATGGCTACACCACCGAGCGGCGGGTCGAGCGCTACTGGCGGGATGCGCGTCTGACCACGATCTTTGAGGGGACGAGCGAGATCCAGCGACGGATCATCAGCGACCGAATGCTGCCCCGACCCAGCGCGTAATCGTTCGTTGTGGCGTGCGGCGAATCGTCGAGCCGGACTCCCCGCCTCGTCCGGCCCGGCTACCTCACCGGCATCTCATTGCGCCGCACCATCGGCGCGAACGCCATTCGGAAACGTCGTGTCAAAGCCCATCAGCGATTACGCCCTCGTCGGCGACACCCATTCCTGTGCGCTGATCGCCCGGGACGGCTCGATCGACTGGCTGTGCTGGCCGCGTCACGACTCGCCGGCGCTCTTTCTGAAGCTTCTTGACGACGACAAGGGCGGCTCATGCAGCCTGGTCTTCGAGAAGCTCGAGGGCACCGCCCGGCGCTACGTGCCCGACACCAACATTCTGGAGACGACCTTCACCGCTGCCACCGGGCGCGCCCGGCTGCTCGACCTGATGCCGGTCAATCCGCCGAGCCCCGAGCCCGACGAAGGTCCCGACGGCGAGGGCGAGAGCCGGTTGATACGGCTGCTCACTTGCGAGAGCGGGCAGATCACTGGGCGGTTCGTGGTTCGCCCGACCTTCGACTACGCGCGCCGCCCCTGCACGCCGATCGTCGAGGGACGGTCCGTCCTGTTCGAGGCCGGGGATTGCCGTCTGCGCGTCAACGCCTTCCCACAGCCGGCGCTGGTGGGCGACGAGGCCGAGATCCGGTTCAGCCTGGCAGCAGGCGAGACGGCCTACCTGGTCCTGACCCATGGTGAGGACAACGAGGACGCCTGCATCGAAGATTACGCCGGGGCGCAGAGCCGCTTGGAGACCACCACAGAGTACTGGCGCCGGTGGAGCGCCCGCAGTTCCTATCGCGGCGCCTACCGGGATGCGGTGATGCGCTCGGCCCTGTGCCTCAAGCTTTTGACCTACTCGCCGACGGGCGGCATCGTGGCGGCGGCCACTGCCGGACTTCCGGAGGCGGTCCCTGGAGACCGCAATTACGATTACCGCTTCACCTGGATGCGCGACGCCGCCTTCACGGTCACCGCCTTCGTGATGCTCGGCTATGTCCGCGAGGCCGCGGAGTTCCTGCGCTTCCTGCGCGAGCGGGACGGCTCCTACGGCCGGGACACCAAGCTGATGTACGGCATCACCGATGGCATGCCCTCCGAGGAGGTGCTCGATCATCTTGACGGTTGGCACGGCGTCGGCCCGGTCGTGATCGGCAATCTAGCCGAGGCCCAGGACCAGCACGACATCTACGGCGAATTGTTGCGGGCTCTCTGTGTGTTCCTGGAGGCCGTCGATTACGACCCGCCCGAGAAGGTCAACGATCGCCTGCCCGAAGTTCTCGACAACCTCACCGCCCGGGCGATCCGCCACCGGCATGACGCCGATAATGGCATCTGGGAATTGCGGACCGGGCCGCGTCAGCAGGTCCACACCAAGGCGATGATTTGGGTGGCGCTGACCGACGCCGCCCGGATCGGCCGTAACATCACGGGCGTCTCCGCTGATAAGATTGCAGACTGGGAGCGGATCGCCGCCGAGGTGCAGGCCGAGTATCTCGACAAGGGGTGGAGCCCGGAGAAGCAGGCCTATACCGGCGCCTACGAGTCGCACCATCTCGATGCGGCCGTGCTTCGTGTCGCCCTCTTTGGTGCGCTGGATCCGTCCGATCCGCGCACCCGCTCGACACTAGCGGCGATCGAGCGCGAGCTCGGCGACGGTGACCTGCTTTATCGCTACCGCATGGATGACGGGCTGAAGGGCGACGAGGGCACGTTCACGGCCTGCGCGTTCTGGCGGGTCGGTTGCCTCGCTCTCGACGGGCGCACCCGCGAGGCGAAAGCCGCCTTCGAGCGGCTGATCGCCCGGGGCAACGATGTCGGCTTGTTTGCCGAAGAGATCGATGCAGCAAACGGCGAGCAGCGTGGAAATGTACCCCAGGGCTTCTCGCACATGGCACTGATCAACGCGGCCCTGCGGCTTGAGGACAGCATCGGGCGGTTCGGTTTGGACGATGCGGTCGCGCAGCGCGCGGCTGAATAGACGGAGCGCAGCGTCGCTAGGGTCAGGCCGCGATCCGAATACCTTCGTTCGATCCGGTATCCGCCGAGCCGCGGCTAGCCCGGAAATGTTCCAGCAGATCGGCGCCGAGCCCGTCGAGGACCTCCTGCATGGCGACCTGGACCTCGGGATCCTCGTCCTGAGGCTCCGGACGGTACCAGGCCAGGATCTGCTCGGGCAGGGCATCCAAGATCGCGCTCACCGGGTTGGTCGGCTCGGCCATCACCGATTCGACTGCCGAATCTGCAACGATCTTTGGCTCGATCACCACCGGATCGGGCGTTTCGCTCGGCGCCATCGCGACGACTTGGACGGTATCCTGCGATTCATCGAAGGTCTTACGCCGTTGGCTGTTCAGCGCGACCCGCCAAGCGGCATCGGCAGCCTCTGCGTCGCGGCGAGCCGCCTCTCGGGCTGTTGCCTCGGCCGCGATGGCGCGGGCGGCTTCCCGAGCCTCGTCGCGGGCGGCCTCAGTCTCGTAGCGGGTCAACAGGGCGACCACAGCATGCATCTCCGGCGCCGGCAGATCGGTGCAAGCGTCGATGGCAGACTCGATCATCCGACGCGACAACCCAGCACCGTGGAACCCGATCCGCCCATCGACGGTCTGCCGCGCGACCAACGCCGCTTGCATCGCCGGCAACAGCGCATCGGGCAGCCCGGCCTTCCGATGCAGTTCGGCAAAGGAGCGGGGATCCCGCATGGCCCGGGCGATCCCGACATGATCCTGGCCTGACAGGTCGGCGAGTGCTGCCTGCACGAAGTCGGTCCGGCCCGACAGCACGGCCCGCAGGATCAGGCCGGCGGTGAGCTGATGGGTCGTGCGCAGATGCGTCACCAAGCGTGCCACCCCGGCGGCACCGGATCCATCACAGGTCTCCAACGCCACGCGCTCGCTCGCCTCACGGCGCATCCGGTCGCAACGCTCAGTGCCGAGCCAGCCCTGCTCGGTGACGAATATCGACAGAGCTTCGGCCACCGCGAGGCCGATGGCGTAGCGCACTTCGGGTGGCAGATCGGACCGCCGGAGCAACGCTTCACGAAGAGCGGCTTCTCCGCCGCGGCGCTCGATCATGCGCAGCATCCGGCCGGCGGTGATCTTCGCCGTGGGGTTCCCGGCGAGCACCACCAGGGTATCCAGCTCGCCAATCTCGGCCAAAGCCCCCGAGACGGAATGCGAGAGATGATGGCGGGCGGCGATCACCGCCCGTGTGGTCTCGTCGCCCAACGCCGCGGCATCGACCAGATCCGCATCGGTCAGCACCGGGGAGCGCGCCAGGACCAAGCGCGCCACCTCGGGCACGTCGCAGGACAGGGCGACAACCAGGGGCCGGGGCGTCCGCGCGGAGGCCGCACAGGTCTCGGCGAGCGCCCGACGGACCACCGGTGACGGGTCGTCCAGCAGCGACAGCAGCGCGGTCTTGGCTTCCCAGGCCTCATCGGCGGAAAGGTCGCCGTAGAGGTAGGCCCGCGCCAGCGCCGTCGTGGCCTCGGCCCTGCTTCCAGCCGAGGCGTTCTGGGTCCAGGCCAGGAAATCGCGGATGATCATGGGCCGCTCCGGGGGGCGAACAGGCTGGTCCTGATGCCAGGGGGGGATCCCGCGCCGGCGAGTTCGGTCGGGCGGCGGGGCGGCAGCGGCGGGTTGACGAGGGCAGCACCGGCCGGGGTCGGTGCCGGTTCGGCGAGGGCGCCAGTGGTCGTCGGCTCGATAGCGGCGACGCTCTGAGGGGCCTCGGCGTCCGAACGCGGGAAATAGGTCGGCGGGGCGTGCTGGTTCGGCGGCGCCGCGTTGCGGGCTTGCCAGAGGCGCGCCGTCGCGTCGGATGCTGCCCCACGCTGGTCGGTCTGGAACAGGCTGCGCAGGTCGGCGGTACCGCCGAACGCCGTGGCGGTACTGGCATAGGCCGTGGCCGCCTGGGTCGCCGGGGCGCCGTCCTGGCGCAAGGCGGTCAGGTCCGTGGCGGCGGCGCCCTGCGCGGCGGCCGAGAGGCTTGCATAGAGTTCGGCGGCGCTGCGGGGCCGGCCGGTCCGGTCGTAGAACAGCCCCCGGTTGGCGGCGGCCGCCTCCGGCAGATCGAGGGCGGCGGCGCGGGCGGGGAAGGCGCGGGCGGTGTTGATCAGCGCGGCCGCGCCCTTCGCCCCCAGGACATGCGCCGCGTAGAGGTCGCCCGAGGTGGGCTCGCGCCCGAGCGCCGCGGCGAGCGCATCGGAATTCTGCTGCGTCAGGGCGCCGGCCAGCGTCGCGGAGATCTTCGGATCGCGCCGCAGGTCGAGGATCGCCTGGCGCTGGTCGGGATTCGGAACGGTGTAGGTCCCGTCCGACTGCCGGGTGATCGCGTCCGCATGCGCCTGGAGGCCGAGCTTCGGCCCGGCATTCTTCATCACCCCGAGCCAGGTCTGCTCGATGAACTGGAACAGGCCAGTGGCCGAGGAGGTCCCGGCCTTGGCGGCGGGGTCGAGGGCGGATTCGCGCCTGGCCGTCGCCAGGAGGTAGTCGAAGCCGGCGCCACTCGCCATCGCGCCGTCGCGGATCGCCTGGACCACCGGCCCGGAGGCGGCCGAGCCCGACGCCGCCCGTCCTTGCGCGGGCGGGCTGCTCTCCGGTGGGCTGGACGGTGTGGTGAACAGGAACATCCGGGCGCGCACGGGGTCTGAGGACACCGTGAACCTGCGCCGCTTATGGTAAACAACTCCTCAATCGAAGCTGCACTGCGGGATCCGGTTTCAGGACCCGGTGAACTCGGCGGCGCCCTTCGGCCGGCGCATCTGGAACCTGTTGTCTGCAGTGGCGCGGAAGTAATCGAAATAGCCGCCGCGCAGGATCGGATGCATCGCCGCCGTGTCGACCATGCCGTCCGAGACGAATTGCTCGTCGACGTAGATCGACACCACCTGCCCGATCACCAGGAAGTTCTCAGCCTCGCCGCCACCGAGCGGCACCAGCGGAACGGTCTGAAGCCACCGGCATTCGAGGGCGGCCGGCGAAGCTGCGACCCGAGGCGGGCGCACCTTCTGCGAGGGGGCGGTCTCCAGCTTCGCGAAAGCAAACTCGCTCTCGCCGCGCGGCAGCGGTGCCGAGGAATCGTTCATCCCGTCGCGCAGATCCCAGGTCGCCAGGCTGCAGACGAACTCGGCCCCCTCCTCCGCGAAGGTCATAGCATCCTTCCGACCCGAGGACGAGAACGCCACCATGTTGTCCGCCACCGCATTGAAGAACGAGTAGGGCGCGAGGTTGAGCTTGCCCTCCCGGCTCATGGCGCTGATCCAGCCGATGGGCCGCGGCGCCACGATCGCCTTCAGGGGGCTGTGCGGCAGGGTGCGCGCCTCGCGCGGGACATCAAGATCGTAATGCACGGGTGCGCCTTCTGAGATCAATCAGATCAAAGATAGGTCACGATCTCGGAAAGACTCGGCCGTGGCCGATCGGATGGCACCTCGCGCGCCCGGCCGATATGCACGAAGCCGGCGAGCTTCTCGGACGGCGCGAGGCCCAGCGCGTCCAGCACCCGGCGATCGTAGGCGTACCACTCCGTCAGCCAGGACGTTGCGAAGCCGGAGGCGTTGGCCGCGATCACCAGGTTCATCGTGGCGGCACCCACCGAGAGCAGCTGCTCCCATTCGGGGATCTTCACATGTGGCCCGACGCGGGAAACCACCGCGACGGAGACCGGTGCATGCATCAGGCGGCCGCGCTCCTGGGCCAATCGCTCGGGGGTCGCCTCGGGATTGTCAGCCGCGAACGTCGCCGCGATGGTCACGCCGACCCGCTCCCGGGCCGCATCCGCGATAACGATGAAGCGCCAGGGCGCCAGCTTGCCGTGATCGGGCACCCGGGAGGCGACGGTCAGGATCGTCTCGAGTTGGGCGTGGTCCGGCCCAGGGCCGTCGAGCAACAGGGGCGGCACCGAGCGGCGCGTCGTCAAGAGGTCGAGGGTGGCGTTCATGCGTCCTGTCCCGCCGGGAAATCGGGCCCCGGATGTGGCATGCAGGGCCCGCTGGTGGAAGAGCATGCGGCCTTGCCGCCGCCATGGTCCGAAGGCACAGGCGGGCACCAACTGAGGCTTGATGAGGATTCGACCGATGCGCGTGAGGCTTGCGGCGATGGCGGTGGCAATCCTCTTGCCGGCCCATCTCCTGCCGGCGAACGTGCGCGCGCAGCAGGGCGTGTTTCAGAACCGCCTCGGCGATCCCCTGCCCTCCCCATCGATCACCAGCCCGACTCTGCCGCCAAGCATGCCACCGGCTGAGCCGGAGGCGCAGCTCTCCCTGTCGGCACTCCTGTCTGGGGCGGGCGTGCCCCTGCGCCAGGGATTGGCTTGGCGGATCTACGAGGATCGTGGTGACGGCACCCGACCATCGATCGTGGGCCGTTCCACCGAGGCAGAGCCAAGTTTTACCCTCCCCCCGGGCGCCTACGTGGCAACCGTGACCTACGGCTTCGCAAGCGCCTCGAAACGGATCGTGATGGGCGGTCAACCCGCCACTGACACACTCCGGGTGGCGGCCGGCGCCTTGAAGCTCGCAGGCGCCATCGGGGACCAGAAGATTCCGCCCGCCCAGGTCTCGTTCTCGGTGTTCGTGCCGGTGGGGACCAATTCCGAGGGCCGCCTCGTACGCTCGGGCATCAAGGCGGGCGAGATCCTGCGCCTGCCCGAAGGTACGTATCACGTGGTCTCGACCTACGGGGAGTCCAACGCAATCCAGCGCGCCGATCTGCGCGTCGAAAACGGGAAGGTAACCGAGGCCACTCTCAATCACCGTGCCGCGACCGTCACGCTGAAGCTCGTCGAGGCGCCCGGGGCCGAGGCCTATGCGGGCACTGCCTTCTCGGTCCTAACGCCCGGCGGCGATACGATTCGCGAGGCGATCGGCGCCTTCCCGCAAGTAACTTTAGCTGAGGGCGACTATGTCCTGATCGCCCGCCACGATGGCCAAGTGTACACGCGCGAGTTCAAGGTTGAGAGCGGGCTTGACCGCGATATCGAGGTCGTGGCGAAGGCTGGCTGAACGCTCAACTTACGCCAAGCGTCGCGCCAGGGCCACGCAAGCGGCGACGAGAATGGCCGCGGCGATCATTGCAGGTTCGATCCGTTCGCCGAGCACCAGGGCGGCGACGCCCAGTCCCAGGAACGGCTGCAGCAGCTGGAGCTGACCGATTGCCGCGATGCCGCCCCGAGCGAGCGCCCGGTACCAGAACACGAATCCGATCAGCATGCTGAACAGCGCGACATAGCCAAGACCGGCCCAGGCCGGAAGCGGGATCGATGCGGGATGGGCGGGGCTCAGCACGAGCGCCAATGGCAGGGAGAGCGGCAGCGACAGGACGGTCGCCCAGGCGATCACCTGCCAGCCGCCGAGCCGCCGCGCCAGGATCCCGCCCTCGGCATAGCCGAGCCCGCAGACCAGGATCGCCGCGAGCATGAAGGCATCCCCCGGCCCGGGCGGTCCGTCGAGCCCGCGGGCGGCGAAGCCCACCGTCACGAGCGCGCCCAGCACCGACAGGACCCAGAAGGCTGCCGATGGACGCTCCCCCGAGCGCAAGGCGCCAAACAGCGCCGTCGAGAGCGGCAGCAAGCCGACGAAGACGGTGCCGTGGGCCGCGCTAACGGTGCGGAGCGCCAGCGCGGTCAGGACCGGAAACCCCACCACGACGCCGCTGGCCACGATGGCGAGCGCGCCGGCGTCGCTGCCGCGCGGCCACTTTTCCCGCATGATCAACAGCGCGGCTGCCCCTGCCAGCCCTGCTAACGCTGCGCGCGCCGCGCTGAGGAACAGCGCATCCATACCGGTGAGGGCCAGGCGAGTCGCAACCAAGGAGGCGCTGAAGATCGCGACGCCGATCATTCCGTCGATCCAAGCGCCCGTCTGACGGAAGATCGCGACCGTATCGGTCGCATGCTCCGGCAATGCCGCTGAAACCTTCGCTCGTTTCATCACGCCCGCACTCGAACCGCATCACTGGGGCATGCGTTCGTGAATCGCTCCTGGCCAGGGACGGTATGGGCTCAGTCCGGCCGAACTGTCCCGGCCGTCGGGCGGTACAATCGCGACTGCTCGCGGATGTCCGAAGTCAATTTCATGTTCCGCGCATTAACATTTCTGCGAGGTGTCGGAACGATGGACGTCGATGCGTCATTCATCCGCGCCCATCCCGGGCCGCCGGAGATCTCGATGCGTCGCCTCATCCTCGCTACTCTCGCCGTTACCGCCCTTGCCGGGCCTGCCCTCGCTGCCAACGACACGCCTCCGACGGTCGCCCCCAAGTTCGAGAGTGTGCCGCAGGACGCGGTGCTGAGTTACAACCTGATCGGCCTCAACATCACCGACGCGGCGAACAACACTGTCGGCGAAATCAAGGATCTGGCGATCGTCCACGATAAGCTGGTTGGATACATCATCTCTGTCGGCGGCTTCCTCGGCATGGGCGAGCACTACGTCGCCGTCTCGCCTTCCTCCGTGGCCCTCGGCTATGATGCCGACGCCAAGAAGTGGAAAGCCATCATCGGCGCGACCAAAGATCAGCTGAAGTCCGCGCCAGAGTTCAAGTACGACGGTAAGTTCAAGCGCTAATCGACTTAGAATGGGGCTGTCGAAGACCGACTATAACCTCCGACGGCAGCCCCGACTTTGCGTTTTTAAAATTTGACGAACGAGAGCCGCAGCGACAAGCTGTCTTATTTCGACAGGTCGTGACACATAAGATTGCCTGTCCAACGCTCTACTTGCGCAGCTGACCCATCTTTTATCAATACGCGACCGACCGACTCCTGCCGCATCGGTTGATACTGAACGCGGACGCGTGCAATGGCAGCTACATCCCCGTCGGCGCCGTAACGACAGCAGGCGTCATGGCAATACCCGGTCCCCCCGCAGGGCCTCCCACGCCATTTGCTTCACGAGCGCGTCGCGTTTCGCCTGACGGAGAATGATGCGCGCCGCCGCGCGGGCGTTGGCAGCGCGTAGGTCAGCTTGGGGGCCGCCATCGCGTAGCACGCGCCAAGCGAGGGCGCGAAACCATT
Source organism: Methylobacterium sp. J-001 (assembly GCF_022829565.1). Taxonomy (NCBI): domain Bacteria; kingdom Pseudomonadati; phylum Pseudomonadota; class Alphaproteobacteria; order Hyphomicrobiales; family Methylobacteriaceae; genus Methylobacterium; species Methylobacterium sp. J-001. The sequence goes on along the minus strand of NZ_JAKSYN010000197.1, from coordinate 1,437 downwards.
TGATGTTCGCGAGCGCAGCTGCTCGACGGCTCATCGGGCCCCCGACATCGAGCGGCTTCTCTATTGATGCAGCGGCCATCGGCTCAATCCTGAACTGCACTTCGCCGGCTGTCTACGAATGACACAAGAAATGGCGATACCACCCCGTCTCGGCAATAGTGGTGCCGAACGCGGGTTTTAGAAAACGACACAGCCCAGGCGATAATGCCGGACTCCTCGTCGAGCCCGCATTTCGCCGCGCTTGGGATAGCATTCACAGCAGGCACCGGTTTGCCTCCAGCACGCCGAAGGGGTGCGTTTGTGGGCGAACACGGCGGCAGGAACTGCGATTCACTCAACGGCTATCAAATGATCTTTGTCCCGTTTTAGTACTGCAAGCCCGCTGGCATAACTCTGGACGTCGTCACCGGCTTCGTAAACGCCGACAAACGGGCCTGCGGTCGGCTGGCCGGGCTGGTGATTGCTGCTTACACCGGTCTGCTCTTCGCTGACGATGCCGGCAGCACGGTATTGGGCGTGACCGGATCGGGTGCGGGATCACATATGGGCTCGCCGACGCTCATCCCTTGACCGGTATGGCGGCGGCCGGACCGCTTGAGACTGAATCAGGATCTAAGTCGAGAGGGCTGTGCCGTAACGGTACCGGCTCGTTTATTGACCGCGACCAGCGACGAAACGCGTCACGCTCGAGACCGCCGGGCCCCGGTCACGGCCAATCCGTATCCGGAGCGCTCGGTTGCGTACGGCATCTGGGAGCGCGGCAACCAACTCTTCGATCGCGATGGGCAGTACCAGACCACAGGTTTCGCAAGCCATGGGGCCGATCAAACGCCGTTGGCGTAGATTGCAAACGTTGTGGCATCGACAGCACTTGCGTTCATACAATTCGGGGGTCGACGATTTTTTTCGAAGGCGTTCGTTGCCCGAAAGGACGAGCGGGCCCCATCCCCAATGCAGATCACGACCGCGTAGAGGATAGCTTGACGGCATCGGCAACCCTCTCAGCGCCGTTGATGACCGAGTTTATGCCTGGGACTATCGCCTACACCCAGGACGCAGAGTATATCTCTGTTCGAAGCGACGGAGCACCGGATGCTTCGACGGCTCGATCGCGGACATCAGAGGAAATGAGACGGAAGGGCGAGGCCCATGGCCTGCACATAAGTGCCGGCGAGGATCGCGACGGCGGTGATCGTCGCAGTGGCGGCCATGATTAAGCGGGTCGCGAAGGTCATTTGTAGACTCCATCAGGTCCGCGACTGTGTTCGCGGCGTTGCCCTGATGTATGCCCAAGTTTCTAGTGGAGTGAAGGCGACGGAAGAGTCCCTCATGGGCTTCCCGTCGCGGTGATGGTGTGCGAGTCCGGGGCATGCGCCCTGGGATCATCGTCGAGGTAAACGCTGCGGACCGTGCCTGGCTCGAAGCCATCATGGCGGA